>CBDUEF010000008.1:0-19795 GCA_965366095.1 uncultured Cypionkella sp.
GCGCAAAGGCGGCCATTCCGGCAAGAAACGCAGGCTCGCCGCGCCGCGACAGGGTGAAATCGCCCAAGGCACCGAAGGCCAGCCCCAGATAGATCAGCTGCAATCCGCCGCTGCGGGTGATGGCAAGGCCAACCAAGGCGGGGAGGAGCGTTGCGAGGGTTTTGAGCAGCGAGCGCGGCCAGCTCACCTCATCCCTGGCGGCATAGGCGATCCAATAGGCCAAAAAGCAAAGCGGGCTGGCAACCAGCGCGAGGCTTAGGGCGGGTTCGAGCATTGCTGGCCTCCATCGGTGCCGCGTGTTGGGCATCTTGCGCCCGAGGGGTGCAGCGCGGGCTCTGGCGGTGTGGATTTTCTGTGCTAATATCGCGGGATGCAAGTGAATATGTCCCTTTCCTCTCGCCCCTTGCCGATGGTGGTTTTCGCAGCTGTTGCCCTGACGCCGGCGGTTTTGCTGGCGATGGGGGTGGCGTCACCGGTGTGGTTGGGGCTGGGCCTGATCTATATGACCGTCTTGGTGCTGGGGATGGATTTGTTGACGGCGCGGTTTCAGGGCGATGCGCCCGAGGGCGCGGAGTTTCCCGGCAATGATGGCTTGCTTGCAGTGATTGGTGTCACTGCGTTGGTGGCGCTGCCGGTGGCGGCGCGGGTTTTGAGCGGCGATCTGGGCTGGGGCTGGAAGATCGCCGGTTTTCTGGCGCTGGGGTTCTGGTTGGGGCAAGTGGCGGTGCCAGCGGCGCATGAGCTGATCCACCGACCGGGGCGCGGGCTGTTTTGGCTGGGGGCTGCGGTCTATACGGCGCTGTTGTTTGGGCATCACACCTCGGCGCACCGCTTGGTGCATCACCGCTTTGCCGCAACGCCGGACGATCCCAATTCGGCGCGACCGGGCGAGGGCTATTACCGCTTTGCGCTGCGGGCCTGGGTGGGGAGTTTCCGCCAAGGGCTGCGGATGGAAAGCGCGCGGAGGCCGGGGCAAGGCCTGCACCCTTATGTGATTTATTGCGGCGGCGCGGTGGCGGCGCTGGTGCTGGCTTACGCGATTGCGGGCTGGGGCGGCGTGCTGGTTTGGGCTGGGCTGTCGCTGCATGCCACCAGCCAATTGCTGCTGTCGGATTATGTGCAGCACTATGGGTTGGCGCGCGCGATCATGCCAACGGGCAAGCCCGAGCCGATGGCGCTGCGCCATAGCTGGAACGCGCCGCATTGGTTTTCCAGCGCGCTGATGCTGAACGCGCCGCGCCATTCGGATCATCACGCCCACCCTGCCCGCCCCTACCCGGCCCTGCGGCTGCCCGCGCCGGATGTGGCACCGCAATTGCCTTGGCCCTTGCCACTTGCCTGTATGATCGCGCTGATGCCAAGGGTTTGGCGGCGCGCGATCCGGCCCCATCTGAAGGCTTGGCAGGTGACTGGATGAAAGGAATTGCGATGCGAAAAATTCTTGCCCTGACTGTTGCCCTAATGCTGCCCGCCCTGCCCGGCGCGGCGGCTCCTGACCGGCTGATGACCGGGGCTGAGTTTGAGGCCTATGTCACCGGCAAAACCCTGACCTATTCCAAGGATGGCGAGGTATGGGGCACCGAGCAATATCTGAAGGATCGCAAGGTGCGTTGGGCCTTTTCGGGCGAGGACTGCCGTGAGGGCATTTGGTTCGAACAGGCCGGGGATCAGATTTGCTTTGATTATGAAGCGGACGGCATTTTGCAATGCTGGAAGTTCTATCAGGCCGAGCATGGCGGATTGCGCGCGCTTTATGTGAATGATCCGGCCGAGAATTTTCTGTCCGAAGTTGCCCAAAGCCCCGAGCCTTTGGGCTGTTTGGGGCCAAAGGTGGGCACTTAACAGGCGTTAGCGCGGATAGGGTTTTTCTGCGCTCAATCCTCTAAGCCAGCCTTAGAACAGGCTGCCCTGATCCGGGGCCTTGGGTTTTGTGCTTTCGGCTTTGGGTCTTTTCGCGGAGCCAAGGGCCAGCTTGCCATCGAAAAATTCGATTTCCAACGCGGTTGCGGCTTCGGCCTGGGCCTTGCCCGTGACCACATGACCATCGCCGCGCACCACGGCAAAGCCGCGTTTGAGGGTTTCGCCGTAGCCAAGCGTGCTGCGGGTGCGGTCCAGCGCGTCAAGGCGTTGGGTGAGGGCGGCAAAGCGTTGCGCCGGGGCCGCTTCAAGGCGGGCCGACAGGGTGACAAGTTTCTCGCGCCCCTTGGTCAGATCGCGGGTGGCATCGCTGCTAAGGCGCGCAAGCGCCGGGGCAAGGCGTGAGGCCCATTTATCCGCCGCAGCATGGGCGCGTTCAAGTTTGCGCGCGATCTGGGCGTTCAAATCGCGCGAGGTGGCGGTCAGGCGCTCGGCCTTGCTGCGGGTAAGGGCGCGCAGGGTGTCGGGGCGCAGGCGGCCCGCAACCCGTTCAAACAGCGCGCGTTTTCTGGAGGCGGCAAGGGTAAGGGCCGCGCCAAGCCGATCCGATTGCGCATCAAGGCGTTGGGTGGCGCTGGCGGTCAGGGTTTCGGGGCGGGGCAGCGCGCGGGCCAGATCGCGCAGGCGTTGGCCGCGTTGGGCGATGCCGGTGGCAAGGCCGCGCGACAGCCGGGCGGCAAGCGCATCGGTGCTGGCGATCAGATCAAGCCGCACCGGCACGGCCAATTCGGCAGCGGCGGTGGGGGTGGGCGCGCGCAGATCGGCGGCATAGTCGATCAGGGTGGTATCGGTTTCATGGCCAACAGCCGAAATCAGCGGGATTTGGCTTTCAGCGGCGGCGCGCACCACGATTTCCTCGTTGAAGCCCCAGAGGTCTTCAAGGCTGCCGCCGCCGCGGGCGACGATGATCAGATCGGGGCGCGGGATCGGGCCGCCGGGTTTGAGGGCGTTGAAACCACGGATGGCGGCGGCAACTTCGGGGGCGCAGGCCTGGCCTTGCACCGGGACGGGCCAGAGCAGAACATGGCGCGGAAAGCGGTCGGCCAAGCGGTGCAGAATATCGCGGATCACCGCGCCCGAGGGCGAGGTGATCACGCCGATGACGCTTGGCAGATAGGGGATGGGTTTCTTGCGGGCGGGATCAAACAGGCCCTCGGCCTGAAGCGCGGCGCGGCGTTTTTCCAGCATCGCCATCAGCGCGCCCGCGCCTGCGGGGGCGACATCCTCGACGATCAGTTGATATTTCGATTGGCCGGGAAAGGTGGTCATCCGACCTGTGGCGATGATTTCCATGCCCTCTTCGGGGCGGACCTGCATCTTGGCGACCTGTCCCTTCCAGGACACCGCATCAAGGCTGGAGCGATCATCTTTCAGCGCGAAATAAAGATGCCCCGAGGCCGGGCGGCTGATCCGCCCCACCTCGCCGCGCACGCGCACAAGGCCAAATTCGCCCTCGATCACCTTTTTCACGGCGCCCGACAGTTCGGAGACGGTGAATTCGGGCGAATTGGAGGCGGTTTTCTCTTCGAAAAGATCGCTCATGCGCGGCGGCCCAATGCGTCAGCCATCCATCTCATCGCCTTCGCCGTAAATCCATTTTGCCATATCGCCCGAGACGATGGCCGCGACAAAAGCGCTCGCGCCGGCGGCGGTGGTCACGTCAAGCGTCGGGCCTTCATAGCCGTTGGCGAATACGGTTTGCGCCGTCATTTGCAGGGCAAGGGTGATGTCATCCGAGGGGGCGGCATCGAGCGGGCCGTCGTAAAGGCCACCGGTCTGCAATTCTGCAAGCACGGTCTGGCGCTGCTCGGCGGTCAGGGCGGCGAAAGCGTCGGCCAGCGGGCTGGAGGCCGCCATCAGGCCGGTGGGGATCAACAGGGCAAGGAAAAGCGACAGGAACGCGCGGCGGAACATGGCAAAACCTATGGGCTAAGGGTGACCTACGCAGCATAGGCCGCAGTTTTGGGGAATTGAAGCCCCAGCGCAGTATTCGGGGCTCCCGTATTTGGGGGCCCTTGTTTGGGGCAAGTCAACTCTTTAGGGAATGGGGGGATAGCAAGGGGCGCGAAATGAATATTCTGATCCTGGGCAGTGGCGGGCGTGAACATGCGCTGGCTTGGGCGGGCAAACAAAAACCCAAGACCGACCGTTTGATCGTGGCTCCGGGCAATGCGGGGATCGCGATGGTGGCGGAATGCGCCGATCTGGACATTCTGGATGGCGTGGCGGTGGTGGCGTTTTGCGCCGAGCAGGCGATTGATTTCGTGATCATCGGCCCCGAGGCCCCCTTGGCCGCAGGTGTGGCCGATGCGACGCGGGCGGCGGGGGTGTTGACCTTTGGGCCTTCGGCGGCGGCGGCGCGGCTGGAGGCGTCAAAGGCGTTTACCAAGGAAATTTGTGACGCCTGCGCAGCCCCGACGGCGGCCTATGCACGGTTTAGCGCAGCCGCCCCGGCCAAGGATTATATCCGCCGCATGGGCGCGCCGATTGTGGTCAAGGCCGATGGGCTGGCGGCGGGCAAGGGTGTGATCGTCGCGATGAATGAGGCCGAGGCGCTTGCAGCGGTTGATGATATGTTCGGCGGCGCCTTTGGCGCGGCCGGGGCCGAGGTGGTGATTGAGGAATTCATGACCGGCGAAGAGGCCAGTTTCTTTATCCTGACCGATGGCCTCAACGCCTTGCCGATCGGCACAGCGCAAGATCACAAGCGCGTCGGCGACGGCGATACCGGCCCCAATACCGGCGGGATGGGGGCCTATTCCCCCGCGCCCTGCCTGAGCGAGGCGATTGCCGAACGCGCCATGGCGGAAATCATCCGCCCGACGATTGCCGAGATGGCGCGGCGCGGCACCCCCTATCAAGGCGTGTTGTTTGCCGGGCTGATGATCGAAAACGGCCGGGCGCGGCTGGTAGAATACAATGCCCGCTTTGGTGACCCGGAAACCCAGGTGCTGATGATGCGGCTGGGGGCGCAGGCGCTGGATCTGATGCTGGCCTGTGCCGAAGCGCGGCTGGACCGTGCGCGGGTGAACTGGGCCAAGGATCACGCGATTTCGGTGGTGATGGCGGCCAAGGGCTATCCGGGGGATTACGCCAAGGGATCAGTGATCAAGGGCCTTGCGCAATTGCCCGAGGACAGCTCGCATATGGTGTTTCATGCCGGCACCCGGCTTGACGATCACCAGATCACCGCGCAGGGCGGGCGGGTGCTGAATGTTTGCGCCCGCGGTGACAGCCTGTCTGAGGCGCGTGCGCGGGTCTATGCGATGGTTGCAGCCATCGATTGGCCCGAGGGGTTTTGCCGGGGCGATATCGGCTGGCGGGCGTTGTAGGGGGATTGCCGTCTGAACGGGGCTGGCCTAAGATTTTGTCTCGTAACGGGAAAAAGCGGAGCGCGCGATGATCGTTCGAGACAAACCCGGCCCGATGCAATTGATGTTTGCGCTGCGCGGATCGGTGTTGCCGCAGATATGGCCCGCCTTGGCCTTTGCGATGGCTGTGGCTGCGGCTGTGGTGTTTTATGATCATTTGATCCATCCGCTTGCCCATACCGGGGCGGCACCTTTTGCGGTATTCGGCACGGCCTTGTCGCTGTTTTTGGGCTTTCGCAACAATGCCGCCTATGAGCGCTGGTGGGAGGCGCGCAAGCTGTGGGGCGGGCTTTTGGCCGATATCCGCAGCCTTGCCCGTGAATCGGCGGTGTTCTTGCCCGACACTGTTCTGCGGTTGCAATTGCTGCGGATGGCGCGGGCGTTTTTGCATTTGCACCGCGCCCAGTTGCGCAAGCAGCCAAAGGATGGCGTAGCCGAGGCGATGACGGCGGCTGTCCCCGCCGCGAGCCTCGCCAATACCCCACACCCGCCCTGTGCCGCGCTGACGGCGATGGCCTCTATCGTGGCGCAGGCGCGCGAGGCGGGCCAGATTGACGGGTTTGGCGCGCTGACACTGTCCAACCGGATCGCCTCATTGGCCCTTGCGCAGGCCGGATGCGAGCGGATTGCCACAACGCCGCTGCCCTATGTCTATTCGCTTTTGATCTTTCGCACCTCTTGGCTTTATGTGCTGCTGTTGCCGCTGGCGCTGATCGAGCCTGCAGGGTGGTTGACGCCGCTGTTGACCGGGATCGTCGCCTATACGTTTTTCGGGCTGGCCGAGGTGACAGAAGAACTGGCGCATCCCTTTGGCACAACGGCAAACGCCCTGCCATTGGATGCCATTTGCCGCGCCGCAGAAATCAGCCTTGCGCCGCATCTGAATGAAACCGCCCCAGCACCGCTGCCACCCGTCGATTTCCGTCTCGATTGAGGGCAGCGCCCCCTTGCACCCCCTGCCCCAGCCGCATAAAGAAGCGCGCGAAGAAAGCCCTTGGCTGAGGATGGCGCATGCCGCTGCTTGTGATGAAATTTGGCGGCACTTCGGTGGCCGATCTGGCGCGGATCGAAAATGCCGCGAAAAAAGTGCAGGCCGAGGTGGCGCGCGGCTATCAGGTGATCGTCATCGTTTCGGCGATGTCGGGCGAGACCAACAAGTTGGTTGGCTTTGTCGAGGGCACCTCAAAGCTTTATGACGCACGCGAATATGATGCGATCGTCTCAAGCGGTGAGAATGTCACCGCAGGGCTGTTGGCGTTGCGGTTGCAAGAGATGGATATCTCGGCGCGCAGCTGGCAAGGCTGGCAAGTGCCGATCAACACCACCTCGGCGCATTCGGCGGCGCGGTTTGTGTCGATCCCACGGGCCAATATCGACACGAAATTTACCGAGGGTTTTGAAGTGGCCGTGGTTGCGGGCTTTCAGGGCATCTCGCCCGAAGGCCGCATCACCACGCTGGGGCGCGGCGGATCAGACCCCACCGCCGTGGCCTTTGCCGCCGCCTTTGGCGCCGAGCGCTGTGATATCTACACCGATGTCGACGGGGTTTACACGACCGACCCGCGCATCACCAAGAAGGCCCGCAAGCTGGACCGCATCGCCTTTGAGGAAATGCTGGAACTGGCAAGTCTTGGCGCGAAGGTGTTGCAAACCCGCTCGGTTGAGTTGGCCATGCGCTATAAGGTGCGGCTGCGGGTGTTGTCCTCGTTTGAGGATACTGACGAGACTTCTGGAACCTTGGTCTGCGACGAGGATGAAATCATGGAATCGAAAGTTGTGTCCGGCGTGGCCTATAGCCGTGACGAGGCCAAAGTAACGCTGTTGCGCGTCGAGGATCGCCCCGGCATTGCCGCAGCGATCTTTGGCCCCTTGGCCGAGGCGGGGGTGAATGTCGATATGATCGTGCAGAACATTTCCGAGATCGAGGCGGGGGCCAAGGGGGCCACCACCGACATGACCTTCTCTTGCCCGACCAATCAGGTGGCGCGGGCGAAAAAGGCGATGGAAGATGCCGTAGCGGCGGGCACCATAAGCTATGACGATATCGTCGTGGATGCCGATGTGGCGAAAATCTCGGTGGTGGGTATCGGGATGCGCAGCCATGCCGGGGTTGCCGCCACGATGTTCAAGGCGCTGTCATCCGAGAATGTGAATATCAAGGTGATCGCCACGTCCGAGATCAAAATCTCGGTGCTGATTGATCGCAAATATATGGAGCTGGCCGTGCAGGCGCTGCATGACGCGTTTGAGTTGGACAGGGCCTGAACGCGGATCAGGGCCTGAACGCGGATCAGGGCCTGAACGCGGATCAGGGCCGAACTGGATCAGAGTTTGATATCATAGGTCAGCCACGGCGTTTTGCTGGCCATCCGGTCATAGACTGCGCGGCCGCGGTAATTGTCATCGGCGGTGATCCAGCGGATGACCGACCAGCCGCGGGTTTTCCCGATAGCGCTTAGCCGGTTGATCAGCGCATCGGCGGCGCCGGTGCCGCGCGCGGCGGGGCTGACGAAAAGATCATCAAGATAACCCCCGGTTGATGCCGCCAAGGGCCGGGCAAAGGCGCGGTAATGCGCCAGCCCGATCAGGCTGCCATCGGCTGCCTCCGCCACCAGACCTTCGCATAGCTCGGCCGGATCGTGCAGCCATGACCAGACCTTATCGCGCATTTCGGGCGTTTGGGCGGTTTTGTAAAAGCTGGCATAGCCTTGATAAAGCCTGTCCCATTCAGTGCGGTCTTGCGGTTGAACCGGGCGGATGGTGATGAGAGCGGGCATAGTGTGGCCTTGTGTTTTGCGCTGCTTGCAAAGTCTAGATGGCCTGCAACAGTTGCGAAAGAGAAAATTCATGCGGTGACGTGCGCTTTGGGGCGGCAAATGGCCCGGAAATCGCCTAAAAACCGGGCGATTTTGCTCTTCTGCGCCGGGTTGAGGCTTTCCCCACTCCCCTTTTCGACGGCGCTCGCCTATAGAGGGAGCAAGGAACGCGGGGGAATGATGCCGGAACGCAGTGACAGTGACAGCCGCAAGCTTTTGCGCCGTTTGCGCGACGTGCTGGCCAGCCCCGGCAAGGGCCAAGAGCGGCTGGACCGGATCACCGATCTGATCGCGGATTCAATGGGCAGCGAAGTCTGCTCAATCTACCTGTTTCGCGATGCCGATACGCTGGAATTATGCGCCACCCAAGGTCTGCGCAAATCGGCGGTGCATCAAACCCGGATGAAGCTGGGCGAGGGTCTGGTGGGCCGGGTGGCGCGCACGGGGCTGCCGGTGAACACGGCCAATGCGCCGGCGGAAAAGGGTTTTCGCTATATGCCCGAGACCGGCGAAGAGTTGTTCACCGCCTTTCTGGGGGTGCCAATACAGCGGGTTGGTGAAAAGCTGGGCGTGGTGGTTGTGCAATCGAAAGACGCGCGGGCGTTCTCGGAGGATGAGATTTACGCGCTTGAGGTCGTTGCCATGGTCTTGGCCGAGATGACCGAACTTGGTGCCTTTGCCGGTGAGGGCGGCGGCATGGCGGCCTTGCACAAGCAGCCGGTGATGTTTCGCGGCGCTTCGGGACAGGAAGGCGCGTCGGAGGGCCGGGTCTGGCTGCATGAGCCGCGCGTTGTGGTCACCAATCCGGTGGCCGATGATCCCTTGACCGAGATCGAGCGAATCCGGGGTGCTGTGGGCGAGTTGCGGGTTTCAGTCGATGATTTGTTGGCGGCCGAAAGTCTGGACAAGGACCAAAAGGCGGTGCTTGAGGCTTATCGGATGTTCGCCCATTCTCGCGGTTGGTTAAAGCGGATGGAGGAAGACATCGCCTCGGGCCTTTCGGCCGAAGCGGCGGTGCAAAAAGAACAATCCACCGCACGCGCAAGGCTGGAGCAGGTGCCAGACGCCTATCTGCGCGAGCGCTTGCATGATCTTGATGATCTGTCGAACCGGTTGCTGCGCATCCTGACCGGGCAAGGCAAGGATACCGGCGCAATGATGCCGGAAAATCCGGTGTTGGTGGCGCGCAATATCGGGCCTGCGGAATTGCTGGAATACGGCAAGCGGCTGAAGGGTGTGGTGCTGGAAGAGGGATCAGTTGGCAGCCATGCGGCGATTGTGGCGCGCGCGCTGTCGATCCCGATGGTGATCCACGCGGCGCGCATCACCAATGAGGCGCTGAACGGCGATGCCATTTTGGTCGATGGCGATCAGGGCATTGCCCATCTGCGCCCCGAAGAGACGGTGGCGCGATCCTTCCGCGACAAGATCGCGATGTTTGCCGAAGCGCAAAAGCGCTATGCCTCGCTGCGCGATCTGCCCGCGACCACCCGCGACGGCGTGACGATCAGCCTGCATATGAACGCGGGCCTGATGGCCGATTTGCCCAGCCTTGAGGGCTCGGGCGCCGAGGGTGTGGGCCTGTTTCGCACCGAGTTGCAGTTCTTGATCCGCAATCAGATGCCCAAGCGCGAAGAGCTGGCGGCGCTGTATTCGCGGGTGATGGATGCAGCAAAGGGGCGGTCGGTGGCGTTTCGCACGCTTGATATCGGGTCGGACAAGGTGCTGACCTATATGAAGCCGCAAGACGAGCCGAACCCGGCGATGGGCTGGCGCGCGATCCGGGTGGGGTTGGACAAGCCCGGCGTTTTGCGGATGCAGTTGCAGGCGCTGATCAGGGCGGCCAAGGGGCGGCCGCTGTCGGTGATGTTTCCGTTCATTTCGGAATTTACCGAATTCACCGATGCCCGCAGCCATATGATGCGTGAATTACACCGCGAGAAAAGCCTGGGCCATGACGTGCCCGCCGATATCGAGATCGGCGCAATGCTGGAGACCCCCAGCCTTGCCTATGCGCCAAAGGCTTTTTTCGATCTGGTCGATTACATCTCGATCGGCGGCAACGATCTGAAACAGTTTTTCTTTGCCGCCGACCGTGAGAATGAGCGGGTGCGCAAGCGCTATGACAGTTTGAATGTCTCCTTCCTGACCTTTCTGGAACATGTGGTCGGGCGCTGTGCTGCGTCCAACACCAGGCTGTCGTTTTGTGGCGAAGACGCGGGCCGCCCGATTGAGGCGCTGGCCCTTGCGGCTATTGGGCTGCGGGCGCTGTCGATGCGCCCGGCCTCGATTGGCCCGGTCAAGGCACTGTTGCGGCGGGTCGATCTGGCGGGTGCGCGCGCGGTGATCGAACAGGCGCGGGCCGAAGGCGCGGTGACAGTGCGCCCGGCCTTGATGGACTGGCTGGCAGGGCAAAGCGCTTAGGCTTTGGTGATCCGCGGGGCGGAGGTGGCCTCGGCAAAAGCCGCCAGCACCGGCGCGGCCCCATAGGCAATCGAGAGCCGCATCAGGGCAAAGCGGATGCGGGCCAGTTCGCGAAAATAGCGCAGATAGGCCGCATTCAGCGCCGCCCCCGAAACCGCCCCCAGCACCGGCACCGCCTGGGCCGCCAGTTTTTGCCCCATGGCGGCGGCAAGGCGCGGGGCGACGGTGGCGATCAGCTTTTGCAGCGCCGGGCCGGTCATGGTCAGCCGTGTCGAGATGAAGGCCGCGTTCACGCCGTCATCCTCGGAAAGCGGGGTGCCGGATGAAAACACCTCAAGGCAAGCGGCGCGGATCGAGGCCAGTTCAGGATCGAACCCGGCGGCGCGGGCCTCACGCCGGATGGCATGCAAGATCAGGGTGATGGTCACCGGCAATTCGGCAACCGAGCTGATCAAGCCACCCGATCCCCCCAACGCCCCGCTGGCCATGGCGGCGGCCAGATCGCCCTTGCGGCCCATATCGGGCGCCCGCGCGATCTGGCCAGCGGCGGCATGGGCAGCGGTCAGGGCGTTCAGCGTGATCTTTTCAATCTCTTGGCGCAGGCTGGCGGGAAGCCGATCAATCTGCCCCTCCAAGCCACCGCCCAGACGGTTCAACAGCGCCATCAAAGGGCCATTGGCGCGCGCGTGGTCGCGGGCCAGTTGGTGTATTTCGGCATCAAGTGACACCATCGGCAGGGCGGGCAAAAGAGTCATGCGGCTAATGTGGGAGGGCGCGGCCGACAACACAAGCCAGCGAACGCAATTTTTGTCCAAGCAGCGCCCTTAGGTTGGCAAGCTGGCCCCGGTGGCCTTGGTCACCAGACCCTCGACCCTGTCCCAGGCCCCGGCCTTGAGGGCCAGACCCAAAACCCGGTCGGGATTGGTGGGCGGGGGCATCACCACATCATCCAGTTTGTAAAACCCGTAGCGGCTGTAATAGGGCGCGTCGCCCACAAGCAGCACCCTTTCCCAGCCCTGACGCCGCGCCTCGGCAAGGCTTTCGTTGATCAACAGACCGCCAAGCCCCTCACCCTGCCGGGTGGGATGCACCGCAATGGGGCCAAGCAGCAAGATATCTTCGCCCCCCACTTCGGCAGGCCAATAGCGGATCGCAGCGGCCAGTGTGTTATCCTGATCGCGCAGGGTCAGGCACAGGGCGGCGACCGTTGGCACGCCAGCGCGCAAGCGATAGGAAGAAAGCGCCGTGCGACCGGGAGCAAAGCACAGATCATAAAGCGCCTCGACCTCCCACCAATCGGCCTCGGTCTCTTCTTCCAGCTTGTACATGTGTCTTCATCGCCCCGGAATCATCTGGAAACGCGGGTAACATGGCGCTAGGTCAGGATCAAACTGCAAAGGAGACGCGATGTTTTATCGACCGAGCGAAGGCCATGGTTTGCCACATAGCCCGTTTTACGCCGTGGTCTCGCCGCGCCCGATTGGCTGGATTTCCACGCGCGGACCGCAAGGGGACAATCTTGCGCCCTATTCGTTTTTCAACGCCGTGGCGTCGGACCCGCCACAGGTGATTTTTTCCGGCGGACTGAAGGATTCGGTGTTTAACGCGCGCGAAAGCGGGGTGTTTGCGGTCAATATGGTCGAAGAAGCGATGATGGCGGCGATGAACGCAAGTTCGGCCCCGCTGCCGCGTGATCAGGATGAATTTGCGGTGGCGGGGGTGCAAAAGGCCGAATGTCTGAGCATTGATTGCCCGCGTGTGGCGCTGGCCCCGGCCAATCTGGAATGTCGGGTGACCCAGATCATCGAATTGGCGGGGCGCAATAATTTCATGGTTCTGGGCGAGGTGACAGGGATTCATCTGCGCGATGATTGCCTGATCGACGGGGTGTTCGATGTGACCCGCTTTCGCCCGGCGGCGCGCTTGGGCTATCATGATTACGCGGTGATCGACCGGGTGTTTTCGCTGCACCGTCCAGGCTGAAAGGAAGCGGATATGCAAAGCATGATCGGGATCATCGGCGGATCAGGGGTTTACCAGATCGAGGGGCTTGAGGGCGCGTCTTGGGTCAAGGTGAAAACGCCCTGGGGGGCGCCCTCGGATGAGGTGTTGGTCGGCAGGCTGGCGGGGGTGCCGATGGCGTTTTTGCCGCGCCACGGGCGCGGGCATGTGCATTCGCCCTCATCGGTGAATTACCGCGCCAATATTGACGCGCTAAAGCGGTTGGGCTGCACCGATCTGGTGGCCCTGTCGGCGGTGGGGTCTTTGCGCCCCGATTTTGTGCCGGGCGATTTTGTGGTGGTTGATCAGTATATTGACCGGACCTTCGCGCGCGAAAAATCATTTTTCGGCAGCGGCTGTGTGGCGCATGTGGGGCTTGCGCATCCGACCTGCCGCAGACTGGGCGAGGCTGCGGCCAAGGCGGGCCGTGCGGCGGGGGCACGTGTGCATGACGGCGCCACCTATCTGGTGATGGAGGGTCCGCAGTTTTCGACGCTTGCCGAGAGCCGCATGTATCGCTCATGGGGGGCCGATGTGATCGGGATGACCGGGATGCCGGAGGCAAAACTCGCCCGCGAGGCAGAGATGTGTTACGCCAGCGTCGCGATGGTCACCGATTTCGATTGCTGGCATGAGGCGCATGGCGCGGTTGATGTGGCGCAGGTTGTGGCCACATTGGGCGCTAACTCGGGCCGGGCGCGCGGCTTGGTGGCGGGGCTGCCGGGGTTGTTAGGACAGGCGCGCGCACCCTGCCCGCAGGGCTGCGACCGCGCCTTGGACAACGCGATCATGACCGCCGCCGACAAGCGCGATCCCGAGCTTTTGGCGCGGCTTGACGCGGTGGCGCGGCGCGTTTTGCCATGAAGGTGCTGGTGCTGGGGGCCGATGGGTTTATTGGCCGCCACATCGCCTTTCACCTGCGCGCCAAGGGCTGCGACGTGATCGCCCATTGCCGCACCCCGTCGCGCCTGGCGCAGATGGGCTTTGCAACGCTGGCCGCTGATCTGACCCATCCCGCCTGCCACAAGGCGGCGTTCTGGCGCGCGCATCTGCCGCCCGATTGCGCGATCGTCAATGCGGCGGGCCTGCTGACGGGCAGCGCGGCCGCGTTTCGCGCCGTGCATGTGCTGGCCCCAGCGGCGGCCTATGGCGCGGGTGCCCCGGTGGTTTTGCTGTCGGCGGTGGGCATTCAGGCCGACACGCCTTTTGCCATCTGGCGACGCGAAGGCGAAGCGGTGGCTTTGGCGGCGGGGGCGACGGTTTTGCGGGCGGGGTTGGTGATGGCCGACAGCTCTTATGGCGGCTCGTCGCTGATCCGGGCACTGGCGGCGCTGCCGCTGGCAACGCCTTTGGTTGGCAAGGGGGATCAGCGCTTTAATCCGATCCATGCCGAGGATTTGGCCGAGGTGATCCGCGACTGTCTGACGGCGGGGCCGGGCACTGGGGTCTGGGAAATCGGTGGGCCGGAAACCATCAACCAAAGCGGGCTGATTGCGGCGGTGCGGGGCTGGTTGGGCTTACCGCCGCGCCGGGTTTTGCCGCTGCCCTTGGGCTTGGCCAAAGCGTTGGGCCGGATCGGTGACGCGCTGCGCCTTGGCCCGATTTCGGCCACCGCCGTTGCCCAGCTTGAGGCCGGAGTATTGGCCGACCCTGCCCCGCTGTTGCAGCGCATTGCGTGCCGCCCGCGCGGGCTGTCGCAGTTTTTGGCGGCGCGTCCGGCGGGCAGCCAAGATCTGTGGCATGCCCGACTTTACCTGATCAAGCCATTGATCCGATTGAGCCTTGCGGTGATGTGGCTGGGCTCGGCGGCACTTGGGCTGTGGCTGGACCCTGACAAGTTTCTGCCCGCGGTGCCCGGCCTTCCCGCCGCTTTGGCGATAGGTTTGGCGCGGGGTGGCGGGCTGCTCGATGCCGCCATCGGTTTGGCGCTGTTGCGCAACTGGAAGCCGCGCGCCTTGGCCACGGCCCAGATTGCGATGGTGCTGGGCTATACAGTCGGCCTGAGTGTGATCGCGCCCGCGCTTTGGCTGGACCCGTTTGGCGGCTTGCTGAAAAATCTGCCGGTGTTGGCCTTGCTGCTGGTGCATCTGGCCCTGATCGAGGAGCGCTGATGGACCCCTATCTGACGGCGAAATGGCTGCATATCCTGTCATCGACTGTGCTGTTTGGCACCGGCATCGGCACGGCGTTTCAGATGGTTTGGGCGATGCGGGGCGGGAAAGTTGAAACCATCCATTCGGTCGCCTCGGCTGTGGTGCTGGCCGATTGGATTTTCACGACGCCAGCGGGAATTTTGCAGCCGCTTAGCGGGATTTGGCTGATCCATATCGCGGGTTATCCGTGGACCGAGCCTTGGCTGCTGGCCAGCTATGCGCTTTATACGCTGGCCTTTTGTTGCTGGGCACCGGTGGTGATTTTGCAGCTGCGTCTGCGCGATCTGGCCCAAGAGGCGCTGGCCCGTGGCGCGCCGCTGCCGCCACGTGCCTGGCGGGCCTATCGGCTGTGGTTTGCCTTGGGCTGGCCCGCCTTCATCGCGCTTGTCGCGGTGTTCTGGCTGATGGTAAACAAGCCGCAGTTCTGAAAGGTCGCCCGCGATGAAAACCGTCAAAGAGTATATCCGCACCATCGTTGATTTTCCGCATGAGGGGATCTTGTTTCGCGATGTGACCACGCTTTTCGCCGATCCGCGTGGGTTTCGCATGTGTGTGGACCAGTTGCTCGCCCCCTATGCCGGGATGCGGATAGACAAGGTGGTGGGGCTTGAAGCGCGCGGCTTTATCCTTGGTGGCGCGGTGGCGCATCAGCTTTCCACCGGATTTGTGCCGATCCGCAAAAAGGGCAAATTGCCGGGGCAGACGATTTCGCAGGCCTATACGCTGGAATATGGCGAGGCGGTGGTTGAGGTGCATGAAGATGCGATGGCGCCGGGGGAAAAGGTGCTGCTGGTTGATGATCTTTTGGCCACGGGCGGCACCGCCGAGGCCGGGATCAAGCTGATCGAGCGGCTGGGCGCGCAGGTGATCGGCTGTGCCTTTGTGGTCGATCTGCCGGATTTGGGGGGACGCCGAAAGCTGGAGGCGATGGGCATGGAAGTGCATGCGCTTTGTGCCTTTGAAGGGCTATAGCGGTTAACCATTCCGTAAGAGAATCACTTTAAGCCTGTGTTTGTCAGGTTCACCCGCCTGACGTCACGCTGCTTGCAACACGTGACCCATACTACCCCGAGCGCCCTGTCGGTTCATTCCGGCAGGGCGTCTTGCGTCAGGCGCGCAGCACGGCACCGGGGTTCAGGATGCCCAGCGGATCAAGAGCTGCTTTGATCGCGCGCATCGCCACCAGTTTGGCAGGATCGCCGTAGCGTTCCAGATCGCCGGATTTAAGCCGCCCAACCCCGTGTTCGGCCGAAAATGACCCGCCGCGCGCCATCACCATTTCATGGATCATATCCTGCACCACGCTGGAAAGATTGGAAAATTCTGCGCGCACGTGCCCCTTGGGAGGGAATATGTTGTAATGCAGATTGCCGTCCCCCAGATGCCCGAAACAATTGATCCTCAGGTCAGCCAATTGGGCAATCGCTATGCGCGCATCGGTGATGAAACCGGCGATTTCGCCCAAGGGCAGCGAGACATCATGGCTTGAGATCGAACCGATCCGCTTGTTCGCCTCGGGGATCGATTCGCGGATTTGCCACATCGCGGCGCGTTGCGTTTGCGAAGAGGCAATGACGCCATCGGACACAAGACCTGCCGTCAGGCCCTGCTCAAAAACGGCGCTCAGGTGATCGTTTGCCGCGCCAAAACCGGCAGGAAGGCCGATTTCGGTCAGCACGAACCAATCGGCGGGGCTGGCCAGCGGGATTTTCACTTCGGGCATCACCTCGGCCAGAAAATCGAGACCTTGGCGGTGGATCAGTTCGAAGGCCTGCACCATGCCGGTCACGCGGGCATCGGCAATCGCCAGAAGCTGCAGGGCGGCGGCGGGGCTGGAGACGGCGAAAAGTGCGGTGCCCAGTTCGGCCGGGCGCGGGAAAAGCCGCAGGCTGGCGGCGGTGATCACGCCCAAAGTGCCTTCGGAACCGATCAGAAGATGGCGCAGATCATAGCCGGTGTTGTCTTTGCGCAGGCGCTTCAGGCCGTTAAAGACGCTGCCATCCGCCAGCACCGCCTCGACCCCCAGGCACAGATCGCGGGCGTTGCCATAGCGCAGCACGTTCAAACCGCCCGCATTGGTGGCCAGATTGCCACCGATCCGACACGAGCCCTCGGAGGCCAGTGACAGCGGAAATACCCGCTCCAGCCTTTCGGCGGCACCATGAACATCAGCCAGAATCATCCCGGCCTCGACCACCAGCACGTTTTCCTGCACATAGGCGCCGCGCAGGGCGTTCATACGTTCCAATGACAGGATCAGCGGAGTCGGCCCTTGGGGCATCACCTGCCCGCCAACGAGGCCGGTGCCGCCGCCCCAAGGCACCACCCCCACGCGGGCGCCTGCACAGGCGCGCAGGATGGTGGCCACCTCTGCCGTGGTGCGCGGCAAGGCCAGTGGGCCCGGCTGCCCATGCCACTTGCCGCGCGGCTCATCCAGATGCGCGGCATCGGCAGGGCGCAGGCAGTCGGCGGGCAGCAAACCGGCCAGTTCAGCACAGAAATCGGGTGTGGCGGGGTTCAACATGGCGGTCTCCAACGCCCCTGCTTACCCCTGCCCGACGCCTTGCGCTAGGTTGTAATCGTTTTCGCCATCGCCAAAACGGCCTGTGCCGAGCGCTGATTGCGCGCCGTCATCGAAACCGACACCTTGGCCGCCAGTTTCGCAGCCATGGCCGAGCCGCCAACCCCATCGGGCGTGCAAAGGTAAATCGCGGCATCGGTCTGGGCGATTTCTTCGCCGGGTTTGGCCAGCGCGCGCAAGGCGGCAAGATCAAGCCCCTTGGCCGGTTCGCTTAGGAAATGGATATGCACCGCAGCCCCCTCTGGCCCGGCCTTGGTGGCAAAGGGATTGGCCGCAAGGATCTTTTGATACTGCGCCAGATCATAAAGAAACATCGCCGGCGCAAAGCCAAAACGCGGACGCATAGCCTCGGCGATCAGCGCAGCTACATCGCCAAGGCCGGGATCCACAAAGGCGGCATTGCCGCTTTGAATGTAGGTTTCAACCGATTTCAGACCCAATTCGTCCAGCATGATCCGAAATTCCGGCATCCCCAGACGGTTGGCGCCGCCCACATTGACGCCGCGCAAGAGCAGTATTTTGACTTTGTTCACAGATCCATCCCAAGGGTGCCCCCGAAAGCGCCGTTCCGGGCCTTAGCCCACATCCGTGCGTCCGCGCCGATCACCCCGAAGATTTGCGTATAGCACATGATTGCGCCAGCGCCCGTTGATTTGCAGATAAGATTGCGCAACGCCTTCATATTTGAAGCCGGATTTCTCCAACACCCCGCGTGAGGCCACATTTTCGGGCAGACAAGCGCTTTCGATGCGCGACAGATCCAGCGTGTTGAAGGCGTGATGCACCACCGCCAGCACCGCCTCGCGCATGTAACCCCGCCGCGCAAAGCGCTCGCCAACCCAATAGCCGATGGTTCCCGCCTGCACCGGACCGCGGCGGATATGATCCAGCGTGACCGCACCAAGCAAGACCTGATCCTCGCGCCGGATCAACAGCAGCGGCAGCGCCGTGCCTTGGGCCTGCGCGCGACCGGCCCAATAGACGCGGTTGGTAAAGGCCTTGCGCGAGAGGTGATCATGCGACCAGACCGGCTCCCAAGGGGTAAGATGCGCGGCACTGTCTTCGCGCAACGCCGCCCATTGGCGATAATCGGAATGGCCGGGAAGCCGCAGGGTCATCCGCTCGGTCTCGATGCTGGGGCGGCGACGAAACGACAGCATCAGGCGGACAGACGCCTGCGGATGTCTGCCAAGCTGGGCGCGGTGTTGACCGGGCCATAAAGCGCAAGGGCCGCGTCCGATTGCGTGACCTCACCCGCGTAGCGGCGCACATCGGCCATGCTCACGGCGTCGATCTTTTCCACCGCCTCGGAGACCGCAGGCACGCGGCCATAGATCGCCAGCAGCCGCGCGATCCGCTCGGCGCGGCTGGAGGGGCTTTCCAGCCCCATCAGCATCCCGGCCTTGATCTGGGTGCGCGCCCGCGCAACTTCGGCCTCGGACATATCATCGGCGGCGCGTTTCAGCTCATCTATGGTGATCTGGGTCAGATCGCCGATTTCCTCGGATGAGGTGCCCGCGTAAATCGTGATCTGGCCCGCATCCTCATAGGCGCCCGATTGGGCAAAGATCGAATAGCACAGGCCGCGCTCTTCGCGCACCTTCTGGAACAGGCGCGAGGACATGCCGCCGCCCATGCACATGGAATAGACCTGCGCGGTATAAACATCGGGGTGGCGATAGCCGGGCGCATCAAAGGCCATGGCGAAATGCACCTGTTCAAGATCCTTGATCTCGCGCCGCTCGCTGCCCTTGAAACTGGCGGGCTGGAATGTGGTCTCGGGACGGGCCTTCAGGTGGCCAAAGCTGGCTTCGGCCTGTTTGACGATGGCGTCATGATCCACCGCCCCAGCCGCCGACAGGATCATCTGCGCCGGGCCGTAGTGTTGGGCGACAAAGCCTTGCAGGTCTTTGCGGGTGAAGGCGCTGACGCGTTCCTCGGGGCCAAGGATGGTGCGGCCAAAGGCCTGATCGGGATAGGATGCCTCTTGCAGCCAATCGAAGATGATATCGTCGGGCGTGTCCAGCGCCTGACCGATTTCTTGCAAGATCACATGGCGCTCGACCTCGATTTCCTTTTTGTCAAAGGCAGGATTCAGCACGATATCGCCGATGACATCCAGCGCAAGGCCGACATCGGCCTGCAAAACGCGGGCGTAATAGGCTGTCATCTCGCGCGAGGTATAGGCGTTGATATAGCCGCCAACGTCTTCAATTTCTTCGGCAATTTGCAGGCTGCTGCGCCGCTTGGTGCCCTTGAAGGCCATATGCTCCAAGAAATGCGCGATGCCGTTTTGCGCTGGCGTCTCATGCCGCCCGCCCGCCATCACCCAGATGCCCGCCGAGGCCGATTGCAGGCCGGGCATATGCTCGGTCACAATGCGAAAACCGTTGGGCAAGGTGGTCAGGTTCAGACCGGCGGATTTGGGGCTCAAGGGGCAATCCTTTCACGGATCAGGGCCTGCAACGCGCCCAGATCATTTTTCACGCGTGTGACACGTTCGGGGCGGCCAAACAAGTCGGCCATGCGGGG
>CBDUEF010000009.1:0-19604 GCA_965366095.1 uncultured Cypionkella sp.
ATCATATGAAGAACAACTTGATGAAAGGTCTTTTGGCGGGCGTTGCCATGATCTTCACGGCGAATACTGTTGCAGCAGAGACCAGCGGCGAAATCACGGTTGCCTATTTTCTTGAATGGCCTTTGCCGATGTTGGCAGCAAAGGCCAGCGGTGCCTATGACGAGGCACTTGGGATGAAAGTTAACTGGCGTTCGTTTGAAACCGGGACGGCGATGTCTGCGGCCATGGCCAGTGGCGACGTGCAGATTGCCGTCTCACAAGGCTTGCCGCCTTTCGTTGTCGCGGCTTCTGCTGGTCAGGATATCCAAGTCGTTGATATTGCGGTTTCCTATTCCGACAACGACAATTGCGTTGTTCGAACCGATCTGGAAATCGACAAGACGAATGCTGGTGAATTGGCTGGAAAAACGGTTGCCGTTCCGCTTGGCACCGCCGCCCATTACGGCTTTTTGCGGCAGATGGCGCATTTTGGCGTGCCATTGGACAGCCTGAAAATCGTGAATATGGCGCCGCCTGAGGGTGCCGCCGCGCTGGAGCAAAAGGCGGTAGATATGGCCTGCGGCTATGGCGGCGGACTGACCCGCATGAAAGAGCACGGCAATGTCTTGCTAACGGGTGCGGAAAAGCAAGATCTGGGGATTCTGGTGTTCGACGTCACCTCAGCCCCGGCAAGTTATATTGCCGAACATCAGGATGTCGTGACCAAGTTCTTGGCCGTAACGGCTGCTGAAAACAAGAAATGGGCCGACAATCATTCCGACGAAATGTTGGCTGCGATAGCCAAAGAGGCAGGCATGGATCTTGACGCAGCGAAAACCGCCATCGCGACTATGAGCTTCCCCTCTGTTGATGAGCAGCTGTCCGATAAGTGGCTGGGCGGAAATGTTCAGGCCTTTATGAAGGGCGTTGCGGATGTCTTTGTCGAGGCGGGCTCGATCGACAAGGCTCTCGACAGTTATGAAGGTGCCGTGAACGTCGGGCCGCTCAAAGCTACAAAATAACGATGTGCCCTTCGGTCCGATGCGTTTGACGTCGGGCCGACTCTCTTCATTTGCAGTTTGAGGGCAGTCCATGTCGCACCAGTTGAAAATCGACAATATTTCGATGCGATTTGATCTCCCCAACGGGGCAGCTATTCATGCCCTGAAGAATGTGTCCCTTACCATCGAACCGGGTCAATTGGTGTCGGTGTTGGGGCCATCTGGTTGCGGAAAAACGACGCTCTTGAACATTTGCGCAGGCTTTCTTGCCCCCACCGACGGGATGGTTTCGCTTGGCGGAAAACAGATTTTGGGGCCCAGCCCCGAGCGCGGCATGGTCTTTCAGAAGGGCGCGCTTTTTGAGTGGATGAATGTTCGCCAAAACATCGCGTTTGGTCCAAAAATGAAGGGGGCTCCAAAGGAGGCCACCAACAAGCGGGTGGATGAATTGCTGGCCATCGTTGGCCTGCGAGACTTCGGTGAAAAGATGACTTACGAACTCTCAGGCGGGATGCAGCAGCGCGTGGCCCTGGCCCGGTGCCTTGCGAATGACCCCGATGTTATTTTGATGGATGAACCATTGGGCGCGCTGGACGCATTGACCCGTGAAAAGATGCAAAGCCTTGTGCTGGATATCTGGGCCGAGACCGGCAAGACCATCATGTTGATCACCCATTCTGTCGAAGAAGCCTTGCTTTTGGGCGAGCGTCTGATCGTGATGGCCCCGCGTCCGGGGCGAATCCACAAGGAATACGATCTGCCCTTTGCCAAGGCAGGCGTCGGCGCAGATTTGCGCAGCGTAAAAAAGACCGCCGAGTTTGGCCAAATCCGTGAAGAAATCCTGACAATGATATGGGATATGGAAGAAGAAATCATGGGACGTAAGGAGGCAGCGGTATGATTATCCTGCTGATTTACATCGCACTCTTCGCCCTTTCCTATTTCGTCGTTGGCCTTTTTGCGGGCCGTAGAAAGCGGAAAAAAGACTTTACCTCGCTTAAGACCGTTACTTTTGGCGATGAAAGCACGGTTGTGCCCAGCCGGGCCGCCTCGATCCTGTCGATCCTGACAATTTTCCTGATCTGGGGTGCTTTTACTGATTCAAAGCTGACACCATTTCACGCCCCCGGACCCTTCACCGGAAGATCATCGTTTGACTACACTTTACAGGCCAAAGACGGCTCGACTGACGATGCGACCGTGCAAGTTCTGGTTCAAAAAGATGGCGGCACCGAAAAACTTGGGGAGGTAGAGCCTGGAGGCGGATTCGCCAAGAATGATGGGGCTGAAGTGCGGGCCTGGCGCTCTGAGCTGTTGCGCGTTGATAGCAATGATGAACTGGGCCGCTCGGACGGCGCAAAGATCATAGCCGTGGATGGCAAAGCGATCGCCCCCGGAGTGGATGTCAAAGTTGCATCCGGCATTGTGACGATGACCTCGCGCGGGTCATTGAACTACAAGCCGGACGCCGGCTGGCAAATGGAGCCGGTCTGGTTGCCCTCCCCGGAAAAAGTCTGGAGCCGTCTGATCGAGACCATCCACGACGGGTATCAGAATTTTTCGCTGTTCGAGCATCTGTATTGGTCGCTCTACCGTGTCATCATCGGCTTTATATTGGGCGCTCTGTTGGGGATTCCCTTGGGTTATGCGATGGGCCTTAGCAATTGGTTTCGGGGGTGGTTTGATCCAATTGTGGAGTTTATGCGGCCGGTTCCACCCTTGGCGCTTATCCCACTGGTGATCATCTGGGCCGGGATCGGTGAGGCGGGCAAGATCATCTTGCTCTTTCTTGCCGCCTTGTGGATCATGGCAATTGCTGCAAGGTCTGGCGTTTCCGGGGTCAATATCTCCAAGGTTCATGCCGCCTATTCGCTTGGTGCCAACAAACGGCAAATCCTGCGCTACGTGATCATCCCGAATTCCTTGCCCGAGATATTCACCGGGGCCCGCGTGGCGATGGGCGTTTGCTGGGGGACAGTCGTGGCCGCCGAACTTGTTGCTGCCGAAAAGGGCGCGGGGATGATGATCATGGTCGCCTCGCGGTTCCAGCTGACCGATCTGGTGATCATGGGGATCCTGCTTATCGGCCTGATTGGTTTCATGATTGATGTTTTGATGCGCAAAGCCGAAAGCTGGTTGATCCCGTGGAAGGGAAAATCCTAGCAATTCGGGCGCTGTTCTTGTGGAAATGACCGTTTGGCGCCAGGGTCTTTTCCGCGCCATCTGGCTATTCCTAACAGGGTAAATCCTGCGGTTGTTCGCTTTTGACTTGGGGTGACCTCCCCCTTTACATAGCGACAGTTCAATGTGAGGAGGGGGCTGCGGTCACCGCTGCCGTCGTCGATGAGGGTTAATCTGGCCTCAAAACCGCCGACCATGTCAGCCCCGGCATCCCCGCCGCATGGTTCAGGGAGTTATTGTGATGTTTGATCTGGTCATATTCGATTGTGACGGCGTTATCATCGACTCCGAGATCATTTCTGCGCGCATGTTGATCGAAGAGCTTGCCAAGTTCGATGTAAATGTCGATCTGGATTATATCGCACGCCATTTTCTGGGGCGTAGCTATCCGACAGTGATGGAAACAATCCGGAAAGAGTTTCGGCTTACCCTGCCATCGGAATTTGAAGACAACTACCGTGTAAGATTGTTGCAGGCCTTTGAAACGCAATTGAAAATTATGCCCTATGTTGCCGGGGTCATCAGCAACCTGCGATTGCCGTTTTGTGTCGCGACCTCTTCCAGCCCAATGCGGGCGGCGAAATCCCTGGGCATGGTTGGGCTGGGGCATCTTGCTGGCCCCCGGCTCTTTACCTCGACAATGGTCGCCAATGGCAAACCCGCGCCGGATCTGTTTTTGTATGCGGCAAAGGAAATGGGTGTAGAACCGGCCCGTTGTCTGGTGATCGAAGACAGCCTTACCGGTATTCGTGCGGCCCGCGCGGCGGGGATGGTGGTTTGGCGCTTTGTCGGCGGTAGCCATCTGAAAGGCCGCGCTTTAGACACGCCTGACGATGCGCTTGCAGACCAGCAGTTTGCATCCTTTGAAAACTTTTTCCAGATTGCCCCAGATTTGAAGGCACGACCATGAGCAGGACCGATTTAGACGCCACTCCTACTGACGATGCCGCTAGGGCGGGCTGGCTCTATTATGTGGGAGGCATGACCCAGGATCAGATCGCGACCGAGCTGGGCGTGTCGCGCCAGCGGGCTCAGCGATTGGTCAGCCGTGCCATCGCGGATGGGTTGATCCATGTGCGGTTGAACCACAAGATTGGCGCATGTTTCAATCTGGAGGCGGCACTGATCGCACGTTTTGGGCTGTTGCGGTGCCGGGTGGCCCCCAGCATTGGCGCAGGGAGCGACCCGGCGCGTGCCATTGCTCCGGCCGCTGCGGCCGAGCTGGAGCGCTATCTGCGTTTGCCGACCCCTCAGGTGATCGCCTTTGGGACGGGCAGGGCGTTGCGGGCGATGGTGGAGCAATTCACACCAACCGAACAGGCGCCACAGCATCGCATTGTTTCGCTGTTGGGAAACATAGCGCCTGATGGCTCGGCAACATTGTTTGATGTGATTAGCCGTGTCGCTGAAAAGCTGATGGCGCCCTATTATCCCATGCCGGTTCCCGTGATTTCCGACACGCCAGAAGAGCGCGAATTCTTTATGCGCTTGCGTCCGGTACAAGCGGTTTTCGAACTGGCCCGCAGTGCCGATGTTACCTTTGTCGGTGTTGGGCAAATGGGCCGGGATGCGCCGCTGGCGGTGGATGGCTTTGTGTCACCAGACGTGCTTATCGAGCTGCAAGCCCAGGGGGCGACAGGGGAAATTGGCAGTTGGGTCTATGACGCCAAGGGGCGCTATATCGACAGCCCGCGCAATGCCTTGGTCGGCGGCGTGCGGGTTGAGGCCGGGCAGGTCAAACCGGTGATTGCTGTCGCTGCTGGGCCACGCAAAGTGCCTGCAATTCATGCCGCCATGTTGGGCCGGATCATCAATACCCTTGTGACCGACGAGGCCACAGCCATCGCAATTCTTGCCCTGAAATAGCCATGCGTTTGCACCTGCAGCGGAGAACCGGGCTTGACGAATCACATCTATATGTGAGCATTTACCCGCTAAGCGATGATTTGCTCATTCGCTACTATGGGAGGTTACCAATGAACAAGACACTCCGCGCGCTTTTGGGCGCGACAGCGATGCTTACCCTTGCGGGTGTTGCTTCGGCTGAAACCACGATCACTGTTGCAACCGTCAACAATGGCGACATGATCCGTATGCAAGGCCTGATGGATGATTTTTATGCCAAGAACCCCGACATCAAAGTCGAGTGGGTTACCTTGGAAGAGAACGTTCTGCGTCAAAAAGTGACCACTGACATCGCCACCAAAGGCGGCCAGTTTGACGTTCTGACCATCGGCACCTATGAAGTTCCGATCTGGGGCAAACAGGGCTGGCTCGTCAGCCTGAACGATCTGCCAGAGTCCTGGGACAAAGCCGACCTTCTGCCAGCAATCGCTGGTGGTTTGACCGTTGACGGCAACCTCTACGCTGCGCCTTTCTACGGCGAATCCTCGATGGTTATGTACCGCAAGGACCTGATGGAAGCTGCTGGCCTTACCATGCCGGAAGCTCCAACCTGGGCTGACATCGAGACCGCTGCCAAAGCGATGACCGACAAGTCGAAAGAACAGTATGGCATCTGCCTTCGCGGCAAAGCCGGCTGGGGTGAGAACATGGCGTTCTTGACCGCGATGTCGAACTCGTTCGGCGCCAAGTGGTTTGATATGGATTGGAAGCCACAGTTCGACGGTGATGCATGGAAAAAGACCCTCACCACCTATCTTGACCTGATGAACAACTACGGCCCACCCGGCGCATCAAACAACGGTTTCAACGAAAACCTTGCGCTGATGCAAACCGGCCATTGCGGCATGTGGATCGACGCAACTGTTGCAGCTTCGTTCGTGACTGGCAAAGACAGCCAAGTTGCTGACAAGATGAGCTTCGCACTCGCACCTGACAATGGTTTGGGCAAGCGCGGCAACTGGCTCTGGGCTTGGTCGCTGGCAATTCCTGCTGGTTCCGCCAAAGTTGACGCTGCCAAAGCATTCGTAGCTTGGGCAACTTCGAAAGAGTACACCGAGCTGGTCGCGTCAAAAGAAGGCTGGGCAAACGTGCCTCCGGGAACTCGGACCTCGCTCTATGCGAACCCAGAATACCAAAAGGTGCCTTTCGCCAAGATGACTTTGGACAGCATCAACGCGGCTGACCCAACCCACCCAACGGTTGATCCAGTTCCTTACACCGGCGTTCAGTTCGTCGCGATCCCGGAATTCCAGGGCATTGCAACCTCCGTTGGCCAGCAGTTCTCGGCAGCACTTGCCGGCACCACCTCGCTGGATGATGCTCTGAAGAACGCACAAGAGCTGACCACGACAGAGATGACCAAAGCTGGTTACATCAAGTAAGCCATCGAAAAAGCGGGGCCGCGCCACATGGCACGGCCCCCCGATTTTTCCCGCGACATTGAAGCCTTCACCCAAGGAGCCAAGCGATGGCCACCGCCCATTCCCGCACCGCTGCGCGACTGATGGTCTCTCCTGCCGTTATCCTGTTGTTTTTGTGGATGATCGTGCCGCTGGGAATGACGATCTATTTCTCATTCCTGCGCTACAATCTGCTCAATCCGGGGATGGAGAGCTTTGCAGGCTTTGATAACTATTACTATTTCCTCACCAACGCTGCCTTCTGGACGGCCCTTTGGAACACCGTTGCCTTGGTGCTGGGCGTCTTGTTCATTACCGTATTCGGCGGTATCTTGTTGGCGCTGCTGCTGGATCAGCCGATGTTTGGCCAAGGCATTGTCCGTATTCTGGTGATCGCTCCGTTCTTCGTGATGCCGACGGTTTCGGCGCTGGTGTGGAAGAACATGTTCATGAACCCGGTGAACGGCATGTTCGCCCATATCGCCAAGGCTCTGGGCTGGACGCCCTATGATTTTCTGGCCCACTCACCGCTGCTGTCGATTATCGGCATCGTGGCTTGGGCTTGGCTGCCGTTCTCGACGCTGATCTTGCTGACCGCGCTGCAAAGCCTTGATCAAGAGCAGCAAGAGGCCGCCGAAATGGATGGCGCCTCGTGGTTGTCGCGGTTCTGGCATCTGACAGTGCCGCATCTGACGCGCTCAATCACCGTAGTTGTGCTGATCCAGACCATCTTTCTGCTGTCGGTTTTTGCCGAGATCCTTGTGACCACCAACGGTGGCCCCGGCATCGCTTCAACCAATCTGCCCTATCTTGTCTATGCTCAGTCCTTGCTCAGCTATGACGTCGGGGGCGGTTCCGCCGGTGGCATAGTTGCCGTCATCCTTGCCAACATCGTTGCCTTCTTCCTGATGCGGATGATTGGCAAGAATCTGGATGCATAACCATGGCCCGTAAACAAACAAGCACCCGCAAACTTGCTGTCACCGTATTGGCTTGGTCGATCGGTTTCCTGATCTTCTTTCCGATCCTGTGGACCATTCTGATGAGCTTCAAGACCGAGGCCGACGCGATCAAATCGCCGTTCGAGATGCTGGCCGCCCCCTGGGGATTGGAAAGCTATGCCGAGGTGCAGACGCGCTCGAATTACACACGCTTTTTTTTCACCTCGGTGATCCTGTCCTTCGGCTCGACCCTTCTGGCGCTAGTGATCGCAATTCCCGCCGCTTGGGCCATGGCCTTTGTGCCGGGCAAGCGCACCAAAGATCTGCTGATGTGGATGCTTTCGACCAAGATGATGCCCGCCGTCGGGGTTTTGGTGCCGATGTATCTGATCTTCCGCGATCTTGGCCTGCTTGATACCCGCACCGGCCTTGTGATCGTGATGACCCTGATCAACCTGCCCATCGTGATCTGGATGCTTTACACCTATTTCAAGGAAATCCCCGGTGAGATCCTTGAAGCGGCGCGGATGGATGGTGCCACACTGCGCTCGGAAATTATCCATATCCTGACGCCGATGGCGATTCCCGGCATCGCCTCGACCATGCTTTTGAACATCATTCTGGCCTGGAACGAGGCGTTCTGGACCCTGCAACTGACCTCCTCCAAAGCGGCACCGCTGACGCAATTCATCGCCAGCTATTCCTCGCCCGAGGGGTTGTTTTACGCCAAACTTTCGGCGGCCAGCACCATGGCCATCGCTCCTATCCTAATCCTTGGCTGGTTCAGCCAGAAACAACTCGTCCGGGGCTTGACCTTCGGCGCGGTTAAGTGAGGTCATAATGGGCAAGATTACCCTTAAATCCGTTCGCAAATCCTTCGGCGAAGTCGATGTGATCCCCTCCATCGACCTGCAAATCAACGATGGCGAGTTCGTGGTGTTTGTTGGCCCTTCGGGTTGCGGCAAGTCCACCTTGCTGCGCTTGATCGCGGGTCTGGAGGACACAACCTCGGGCAGCATCGAGATTGACGGTCGTGATGCAACCGAATTGCCGCCCGCCAAGCGCGGCCTGGCGATGGTGTTTCAAAGCTATGCGTTGTATCCACATATGTCGGTGCGCAAGAATATCCTGTTCCCGCTGAAAATGGCGGGTATGGACCCTGCCGAGGCGGAAAAGCGTGTCGCCAATGCCGCCAAGGTGTTGAACCTGACTGCCTATCTTGACCGCAAACCGGGGCAGCTTTCGGGCGGTCAGCGTCAACGCGTTGCCATTGGCCGCGCGATTGTGCGTGAACCTTCGGCGTTTTTGTTTGACGAGCCGCTGTCCAATCTTGACGCCGCGCTGCGCGTGAACATGCGGCAGGAAATCTCGGAACTGCACCAATCGCTGAAAACCACGATGATCTATGTGACCCATGATCAGGTTGAGGCGATGACAATGGCCGACAAGATCGTAGTGTTCAAGGGGGCCCGTATCAACCGGGCGGGCCCGCCGATGGATTTTAATAAGCCCCCCGCCAATACCTTTGTGGCGGGCTTTATCGGCTCCCCCAAGATGAACCTGATTTCTGGCCCCGAGGCCGAAAAGCACGATGCCGCCACCATCGGCATTCGCCCCGAGCATCTGGTGATTGACGCCAACGGCCCTTGGCAGGGCGTGGTTGGCCTGGCCGAACATCTTGGGTCGGACACATTCCTGAAAATCGCTGTAGACGGCATGGACCCGATCACCCTGCGGGCCGATGGCGAATTGCAACTGCGACACGGCGACAAGATCGGCCTTGCGCCAATCGCCAGCAAACTGCACCGCTTTGGCGCTGACGGAAAGAATCTGGCATGAGGCTTGCAGGAAAAACCGCCCTTATCACCGGCGCGGCGCGGGGCATTGGGTTTGAATTTGCCCGCGCCTATATTGCAGAGGGCGCATGCGTTGCACTGGCCGATATCAATGCCGAGGCGGTCGCCAAAGCCGCCGCCTCGCTTGGCCCAAAGGCGATTGGCATCCAGATGGATGTGACCTCGCAAGCGTCTATCGACGCGGGCTTTGCCATGGCCATCGAGCAGATGGGGCAGCTTGATATCCTTGTGAACAACGCAGCGCTTTTTTCTGCCGCGCCAATCGCGGAAATAACCCGCGCCGATTATGACCGCCTGTTTGCGGTCAATGTTGCAGGCACGATGTTTTGCACCCAAGCCGCCGCCCGCCACATGATCGCGCGTGGCAAGGGCGGCAAAATCATCAATATGGCAAGCCAGGCTGGCCGCCGGGGCGAGGCCCTTGTGGGCGTTTACTGCGCCAGCAAGGCCGCTGTCATTTCCTTTACCCAAAGCGCGGGGCTTGATCTGGTCCGCCACGGCATCAACGTCAACGCCATCGCGCCCGGCGTGGTTGACGGTGAGCACTGGGACGGCGTCGATGCGTTTTTCGCCAAATATGAAAACCGCAAACCCGGCGAGAAAAAGAAACTTGTGGGTGAGGCTGTCCCCTTTGGCCGTATGGGCACCGCCGCAGACCTGACCGGAATGGCGATTTTCCTCGCCACTCCCGAAGCCGAATATATCGTCGCCCAATGCTTCGGCGTGGACGGCGGCAACTGGATGGCATGAATATGAATAAGCAGCCGCAACCCATGACCCAACCCACCTATGATCGCAGCAAATTGTCTGCGGGCATCGTGCATATCGGCCTTGGCAACTTTCACCGCGCCCATATGGCCGTCTATCTCGACGATCTGTTTGCAATGGGGCTAGCGCTTGATTGGGCGATTATCGGCGCTGGGGTGCGCGATGGCGATGCGGTGATGCGCGAGGCACTGCTGGCTCAGGATTGCCTATCAACCGTGATCGAACTTGATCCGGCCGGAAAATCTGCCCGTCGCATCGGCGCGATGATTGATTTCGTTCCGGTGCAAACCGACAATGCCGCGCTGATCGCGGCCATGGCCCTGCCAAATATCCGGATTGTGTCGCTGACTGTTACGGAAGGCGGCTATTTCATCAATCCGGCCACCGGAAATTTTGACCCCGACGCGCCCGAAATTGTTGCTGACGCGGCCAACCCGCATCGGACGGCTTTCGGAGCCATCATTGCAGCCCTCAAAGCCCGTCGCGCTGCCGGTATTGCTGCGTTTACCGTGATGTCTTGCGATAATCTTCCCGGAAATGGTCATGTTGCGAAATCGGCGGTGATCGGGCTTGCACAGCTTTCTGATCCAGAACTTGCGGCATGGATCGAGGCTAACGTGGCTTTTCCAAACGGAATGGTTGACCGCATCACTCCGGCCACCGGCCCACGCGAGCGTGGGATGGCGCTTGAGTTTGGCTTGGCCGATCCAATACCGGTAACTTGCGAGCCCTTCCGGCAATGGGTGCTTGAGGACAACTTCTCGAACGGTCGCCCGCCATTGGAACTTGTTGGAGTGACGTTCACCGAGGATGTCCATGCCTATGAGGCGATGAAAATTCGTATCCTGAACGGAGGGCATGCCACGATTGCCTATCCGGGCGGGCTTATGGATATCGAATATGTCCATGAGGCGATGGCAAACCCGTTGATTTTGGGGTTTCTGAACAAGGTTGAGAAGACCGAGATCATTCCTACTGTTGCCCCGGTCCCAAACACCAATCTGATCGAATACTATGATTTGATTGTGTCGCGGTTTTCTAATCCTGAAATTGCCGACACAGAGCGCAGGCTTTGCTTGGACGGATCAAACCGGCAGCCAAAATTCATTGTGCCACCGCTGCGCGATGCTTTGGCCTTGGGTATGTCTTGCGAGGGTCTTGCGCTGGTCTCGGCCCTTTGGTGTCGGTATTGCGCCGGAACCTCGGACAATGGCAAAGTGATTGCGCCGAATGATCCAAATTGGGCGGCTTTGCAATCTATCGCCATCGCGGCACAAACCAACCCGCAGCTTTGGTTAGAGCAACGTTCGATCTATGGCGATCTTGCCGATCATCCCACTTTTCCGGGTGTTTTTGCGGCGCAACTCATACGCCTTCGCGATCAAGGCACCGAGGCCGCGTTGCGCGCCTATATCGGATAGAGCTGTTGTCGCCTGCCCCAGATTATCCCGATTTGGGGCAGGCGCCGTCCCTTGGTCAATGACCGCAAGGCCTTAGAGCATTCGAACCGCCGAAGCCTTGCCGCGTGCTGCGCGACCCAAGAGCGCCATCAAGGTGATAGCCTCGTCATGCCGCAAACAAGAGCGGCTTGTAGGCGTTGAAAGCTCCTTGGGGCTTTGGCAAAGCATTGCACAGCCGTCAGCGACAGCCAGAATTGGGCGGTCAAAATACAAGGCAACCGATCTTGTGACAGTGCGGCGTTGATCCAGGATCGCTGTATGCCCATCGACCAATTCACAGGCCTTGATCAAAACCTCTTCGCTCCCGAACAGATATTCCACTTCAGGACCGCTAAGAACGATCTGTTGATCTGATGACATCAGCAAATCGTGCTGCTCACCAAAATACGGGGCGCGCAAAAGCACCGACGCAAATGAGCCACAGCTTGGCAGTTCAAATTGGCGAACCGAGATCAAAGGGGCAAATTCGCCTTCCAGCGTCCGCACAAGATCGCCGGCTTGCAATTGTCCTGCCATTCGTGGCCCCAAACTGGTCTCAATTGGGGTTCTTGGCCCGATCCACGGCAAACGGTTGGGCAGGGCGCGCCCCCGGCTTAGCCCGAACCACAGGATTGCCGGATCGCGATGGGTCCAACTGGCGCGGGTTGCAAGCTCGGAAATATCTCCGATGCGCAGGGGAAGCGGATCGCGGCCCCGTGCCCATATCTTTTTGTCGGGCCGCTGCAGGCCCGTCTCGTCTTCGCCCAACAGCTCAAACGACATATCCCATTGCCGGGCCGGTGCGTCAAAGCGGAAACAAACCCTTGCCTGCCCGTCATCTTCGGGAAACGGGCCCGGCAAGACATGGCGAACAACCCGCTGGCCCTGCCGATGCAACAAGACAAGCCCGACAGTCGGCTCATAGAACAACGAAAAGGTGCGCGGCCAGCCGATGGTCGAGCTGATTTCGAGCAAAAGGGTCTGCGCCGTTAAGGGCAGGGTCAGCTCTGCAACAAATAGCCCGCTGTCCAGCAGGCTGTCTTTGGTCACGGAGGCTGGCAGTGTCAGGCTGTCGGATAAGATCAGCCAATCCTGCCGCCCGGCCCTGTCTTGCGCGATTGGTCTGCCGGTCTCGATCATTTCGATTGCGCTGCGGCGAATGGCGGCAGCCCTTTCGTCTTGGTCTGGCCAATGTCGCGGCGGACACGAGAACCGGCAAACACTAGAGCGCGCGAAGGGAGTGTGGATGAATTCATCGCAGCTGCCACGGTCACACCGTTACCCAAAAGAGCATAAAGCGCCAGCGCTGCGGCTGCATCGGAATGATAGCTTTGCTCGATACCCGTTGCCATTGCGCCTCCCTTTGGTGGGAAGCAGGCCAAACGCTTGGAAATCCCACCCAGAGGGGTTTCGGTCTATTGCTCGGTTTCGGGCACGTTGACCCAGCGTTTGTCCTGCCTCAGGACGTATTGTTTTGTTAAGGAATAGGTAACGAAAGCCGCGATGTCACCTGTGTTTGCCCCACAAGCCTTGCAAGAGGGTGCCAAGGGTGGCTCGCACGCAACAGTTGTGGCCTTCGTGCCAAAGGTTGCGGCAGGGGCCGCGACTCATTATCGTTTGCGAGACTCTCCTATTCAAGGCTCAGACGATGACCACACCCCTGCCTTTTGATCCAGTTGATCTCACAGCAAAACTGATCCGATGCCCCTCTGTCACCCCCGTTGAAGGGGGCGCGCTGGTGTTGCTGGAACATGAGTTGACGGCGGCCGGTTTCACCTGTTCGCGCGTTGATCGTGGTGACATTTGCAATCTTTATGCGCGTTGGGGCCTGCGTGGAGCCAATAAAACCTTTGGCTTCAACGGCCACACCGATGTGGTCCCCGTCGGTGATCGTGCCGCTTGGACACAAGATCCGTTTGGGGCCGATGTTGTGGATGGCTGGATGTATGGCCGCGGCGCCACGGATATGAAATCTGGCGTCGCGGCCTTTGTTGCGGCGGCGATAGATTTTGTGCGCGACACTCCACCCGATGGCGCGATTGTGCTGGCGATTACCGGCGATGAAGAGGACGAAGCACTGGATGGGACGGTGGCCTTGCTGGATTGGATGGCCCAAAACGGCGAACGAATGACGCATTGCCTTGTGGGCGAGCCGACCTGCCCCAATGAGATGGGTGAGATGATGAAGATCGGGCGGCGCGGCTCGATGACAGCCTATATCACCGCCGCCGGGGTGCAGGGCCATTCTGCCTATCCGCATCGGGCGAAAAATCCGATGTCGGCGTTGGTCAAACTGCTCACCCGGCTTGAGGCGCAGCCGCTGGATACCGGCACCGCGCATTTTGATGCCTCCACGCTTGCAATCACCACGATTGATTGCGGCAATCCGGCCAATAACGTGATCCCCGCCAAGGGCAGCGCCACGGTGAATATTCGCTTCAACGATGCCCATTCCGGCGCCAGCCTGTCGTGCTGGCTGCAGGACCATGCGACTGCGGTGCAGCAAGAAACCGGGGTGCAGATCGGGCTGCGGATCACCATATCGGGCGAAAGTTTCCTGACCCCGCCCGGCCCGTTCTCGGCCCTGATCGCAAAGGCGGTGCAGGCCGAAACCGGGCGCATACCCGAAGCCTCCACCTCGGGCGGCACCTCGGACGCCCGTTTTGTCAAGGATCACTGCCCGGTGGTCGAATTTGGTCTGGTGGGCAAGACCATGCATCAGGTTGATGAGCGGGTCGAGGTGGCTCATATTCATGCGCTGAAATCGATCTATGGCCGCATCCTGAAAGACTATTTTGCATGAACCTGACCATCACGGAAACCCGCGATATCGCCACCTGCCGCCACTTGCGGCGGGTGGTGTTCATCGACGAGCAAGGCGTGTCCGAGGCCGATGAGGTCGACGATCTGGACGAGATCGCGATCCATCTTTTGGCTTCCGAAAATGGGAAAGCGCTGGGCTCGGCGCGGTTGATCGTTCAGGGTCATATTGGCAAGATCGGTAGGGTTTGTGTGCTGCGCGAGGCGCGTGGCAAAGGCATCGGGGCCGCGCTTATCCGCGCGGCGGTGGAGCGGTTGCGAAAGCTCCCCGGCGTTACCAAGGCCAAACTGGGCGCGCAAACCCATGCCATCGATTTTTATCGGGCCTTGGGCTTCACACCCATTGGGGAAATCTATCTCGATGCCGGAATCGAGCATCAGGATATGACCCGGCCCCTTTAAGCGGCCGGTTCCCTGCGCGTGCGGTCTTTCAGAACAGGCCCCGCCATGCTACGCGTGGCGCTATGAACCCTATTCCAACCAAAGCGCAGATCCAGCAATGGATCACCGAAAATCCCGGCCTTACGGCCAAGCGTGATATTGCCAAGGCCTTTGGCCTTAAGGGCGATCAGCGCATTGATCTCAAGCGCCTGCTGGCCGAGCTGCAAGAAGATGGCACGCTGGAGCGCAAGGCCCGGCATTTCCGCGAGCCCGGTGCCTTGCCTCCGGTTTCGGTGCTGCTGGTGCTGCCGCCCGACGCCTCGGGCGATTTGTTCGCCATTCCGCTGGAAGATGCCGGGGCCGAGGGGCCTGCCGACAGCCCGCGCATTCTGGTAATGCCGCAAAAAGGCGATCCGGCCCTGGGTGAGGGCGACCGCATATTGGCCCGGCTGACACGCGTTGCCGCCGACGATCACGGATATGAGGCGCGGCTGATCCGGCGCATCGGCTCTAACCCCGCCAAACTGCTGGGGGTTTTTCGCAGCACTGCCGAGGGCGGGCGCATCGTTCCCATCGACAAGGGCAATGACAAGGAATGGCGCGTTGCCAGCGGTTTTACGATGGAGGCGAAAGACGGCGAGTTGGTCGAGGCCGAGCAGGTCGGCCCCAAACGCATGGGCCTGCCCCAAGCCCGCATCACCGCGCGTTTGGGCGATCCTTCGGGGGCCAAGGCCGTCAGCCTGATTGCCATTCACCAACACGGTATCCCCGACCAGTTCCCAGATCCGGTGATTGCCGAGGCCGATGCCGCGCAACCCGCCCCCTTGGGCGAGCGCGAGGATTTGCGCGATATTCCCCTGATCACCATCGACCCGATTGACGCCCGTGACCGCGATGACGCCTGTTATGCCGAGGCCGATACCGATCCTCACAACATCGGCGGCCATATCATCTGGGTCGCCATTGCCGATGTGGCCCATTACGTCCGCCCCGGATCGGCGCTGGACCGTGAGGCGAGGAAGCGCGGCAACTCGACCTATTTCCCCGACCGCGTGGTGCCGATGCTGCCCGATATCCTGTCGGGGGATCTGTGCTCGCTGCATCAGCATGTCGACCGCGCCTGTATGGCCGTGCGGATCAGGCTTGATGCGCAGGGCAACAAGATCAGCCACCGCTTTGCGCGCGGGCTGATGCGCTCGCAGGGCAGCCTGCATTACGCCCAGGTGCAGGATGCATTTGACGGCAACCCTGACGCGCAAACTGCCCCTTTGTTGGACCGCGTGATCAAACCGCTTTACGCCGCCTATGCCGCCCTGAAACAGGCCAAATCTGCGCGCCAACCGCTCGATCTTGATCTGCCCGAACGCAAGATCGTGCTGGACGATGATGGCCGCGTGACCTCGGTGGCGTTTCGGGATCGGTTCGACGCCCATAAGCTGATCGAGGAATATATGATCCTCGCCAATGTCGCCGCCGCCGAGGAGTTGGTGCGGCTCAAGCGCCCGCTGCTGTTTCGCGTGCATGAGGAACCCAGCCCGCAAAAGCTGGAATCCCTGCGTGAGGTGGCCGAGGCTTCGGGCTTTACGCTGGCCAAGGGGCAAGTCTTGCGCACCGCCCACCTCAACAAACTGCTGGCGCAGGCGCAGGGCACCGATTTTGACGAGTTGATCAATATCTCGACCCTGCGCTCGATGACTCAGGCCTATTACAACGCGCAGAACTTCGGGCATTTCGGCCTCGCCTTGCGCAATTACGCCCATTTCACCTCACCGATCCGGCGCTATTCCGATCTGATCGTGCATCGCGCACTGATTTCGGGGCATGGCTGGGGCGATGACGGGCTGTCGGTTTGGGATATCGAGAACCTTGATGAAACCGCCAAGCAGGTTTCTGATACCGAGCGCCGCTCGATGGTGGCCGAGCGCGACACCAATGATCGCTATCTTGCGGCGTTCCTGTCCGACCGCGTGGGCGATGAATTCACCGGGCGCATCTCGGGCGTGCAGCGCTTTGGGCTGTTCGTCAGGCTGGACGAAACCGGCGCGGATGGGCTTATCCCGATCCGCAGCGTCGGGCGTGAGTTCTTCCATTTCGACGCCGATGCACAGCGTTTGATTGGCTCTGACACCGGGGTGACAATCGGCATTGGCCAGCGTGTAACCGTGCGTCTTGCCGAGGCAATGCCGGTGACTGGCGGGATCATGCTTGATCTGTTGCAAATCGAGGGCGCGGCGATGCCCGCAGCTGGGCGAAGCGGCAAAAAGGGCAGCGCAGGCGGGCGCAAACGCGCAGCCGCAGCGGTGAAGGACGCCAAGCGCAAAGTCATTCGCAAGCGGCGATGACATTGCGCGCCTCGATCTTCGTTTTGGCGGCTTTGGCATTGCTGCCGGCGCTGGCCCTTGCCGATCCGCCAAGCGCACGTAGCAATAAGGATTTGATCTTGAGCGAACCCACAGGCAGCCAGTCAGGCCTTGAAAGCTGGGTCAAGGATTTCCGGGGTCGCGCGCTGAGCCACGGCATTTCGGCGGCCACCTTCGATGCGGCAATGACGCGGCTCACCTATCTGCCCGATGTGGTGCGTAAAGATCGCCATCAAAACGAATTCACCAAGACGATCTGGGACTATCTGGACTCGGCGGTGTCTGTTGCCCGGATCACCTCGGGACAAGCGGCCTTGGCCGAACATCGCGAGGTGCTGGACCGCATTGAGGCAACTTACGGCGTTGATAAACAGGTAATTCTGGCAATCTGGGGTCTGGAAAGCGCCTATGGCGCGGTGCGTGGCGATATCAATACCATCGAGGCGCTGGCAACTCTGGCCTATGACGGCAGACGTGGGGCGTTCTTTGAGGGGCAGTTGCTGGCTGCGTTGCAAATTTTGCAAGCGGGTGACGTTACCCCAGCCAATATGCGCGGATCATGGGCCGGGGCGATGGGGCATACGCAGTTCATGCCCACCTCGTTTCTGTCCACGGCGGTGGATTTCAACGGCGATGGTCGTCGCGATATCTGGTCGGATGATCCGGTGGATGCACTGGCCTCAACCGCCGCTTACCTTGCGAAAAACGGCTGGCAAAAGGGCGCGCCTTGGGGTGTCGAAGTTTCCCTGCCGCTGGGTTTTGATTATGGGTTAACCACTGACAAGACCAAGAAATCCGCCGCAGAATGGCAGGCGCTGGGCGTCACTATGGCCTTGGGCGCGGATTTGCCCGACTTTGGCCCTGGCTCGATCCTGTTGCCAGGTGGTGCGCGTGGCGTCGCATTTTTGATCTTTCACAATTTTCAGGTGATTGAAACCTACAATTCGGCGGATGCCTATGTGATAGCGGTTGGCCACCTTGCCGACCGTATTCTTGGTGCGCCGGATTTTCACGCCCTTTGGCCGCGCGATTTGCGAGCGTTGACCTTTGATGAGCGGATAGAATTGCAACAGCGCCTGTCAGGCTCAGGCTTTGATACGCTGGGGATAGATTCCAAAATGGGGCCACGCACGATTGCGGCGATCATGGGCTTTCAGCGCGCGTCCGGTCTGATACCCGACGGCTTTCCCAGCACCCAACTTATGGATGCCCTACGTAACGGCATGCGGGCCGGTGACATCAGCCCTTGAACCGTCCTGATCCGCTTACTTCTGGTTCAGGATACTTGCAGCGTGCCGGCAGGATTGTCGCCTGACTGCAAGCTTCCACTGTTGGCAAAAAGGCCGTTGATCTGGGCGTTTGACAGAGTGTCGAGATTGGCATTTTGCACATCGAGCCGAGTTTCATATTGTATGGGTGCAGGAAGGATGTCGTTGGCCGGTCCAACAAAAGCAGACGAGGTTGTGACGATTGAAAATCCGGTCACGATCAGAATCCGTTTTATGATGTTGCCTGTCTTGGTTTTTCTGGGTGACGTCCATCGAACAGCTTTGATTCGGTGAGATCAACTTTCTCTCTGCCGCTTGCTTTTTGAAATCACGTCTGAATCCAGACCTATCGTAAGGATTTGACCTGCAACCTGCGATGGATTTCAAACAGTTGATCCTGTTCTGTTTTGCAGCAAGATATCTAGGGTCTGTTGACGTTCATCCTGTTCTGATCACCGATGCTGCGCGTGAGACGAATGCAGTGAAGCTTTCGTCGGTTTTGCAGTAGCGGGGAGCGATACCCCTGAATTTCTTGAGCTTTCCGATGAGGTTCTCGATCTGGTGCCGCCATTCATATGTGCGACGGTCAAATTCGGCAGGGAAGCGGCGGTTGGATTTAGGTGGGATGACGGCCTCTATCTTGGCTTCGATCAGCACTTCGCGCAGCCAATTGGCGTCGAACGCCCGATCCGCGAGAAGTTTGCCGCAGGCCAAGCCTGCAATCAAATCCGCCGTGCCGCGTAGATCATGGGCCTGGTCCGTTGCCTGGCAGGGCATATTCACATGCCCGAGAAGGGGGCAGCAGACGGAAGTCGATCAGGTTGCCCGGAGCGTCGGTCAGGGTCAGGATTTTACTGGTCATTCCACCGCGAGAGCAGCCAATGGCCTGACTGTGAGTCCCCCTTTTGCGCCCTGTCCCGAGCGGTGAACCTTGACGATCTTGCCGTCCATTGCCCGGCAGTGCAGTGTTAATGCACGAGAGGGGGCCATGGTGTACTTAAAATCGGCGTCGTCGGCCAAGACTCTGAACATACGATAGAATGCGTCAGCCTTTACCCACCGGCGGAAGCGTTTGAAGACTGTGTTCCCCTTACCGAACTCCTTAGGCAGATCAAGCCATTGGCAGCCGGTTCGAGCGATCCAGAGCACAGCTTCGACAAACATCCGTGGATCCGGCCCGGTAGGTCCGCGATCGCATTCCCGGCCAAGGCAGTGCGGCGCGACGGCTTGCCATTGGTCGTCGCTCAGTGTCGTGCGCATTAAGGTTGCCTCCGGTGCGTGTTCGCAACCTTGAATCACTCAACG
>CBDUEF010000010.1:0-19385 GCA_965366095.1 uncultured Cypionkella sp.
CCATGATGCTGTTGCCACCCGAAAGCTCGACCCCGTCGATTTCCAGCCGGTTGCCGCCCATCCTCAGGGCGAGATTTCCCCGCTCCGTGGCAACCGTGATATCCCAGGTCTGCGGGCCCTCTTGACGCCAATCAAACTCGGCCGTCACCCCGCCAGAAAGGCGAATATCTGCGGCGATGGGGGTTTGGCGATTGGCGGGAAAGGTTAGGTCCGCCCCTGTCACATGCACAGGCTTGGGCAAGATTTCAGTCAGGATCGACAAAGCGTTGATGCCGGGATCGAAGACGCCCATGCCGCCCGCTTCAAACACCCAGTCTTGACCCGGATGCCATTTTCGCACGTCCTCTCGCCATGCGATATGCGCCTGTCGCACGGTCTTATCCGCAAGCCACGCCTTTGCTGGGGAAACGGCCTGCGCCATCCGGCTGTGCCAGGTGGCGTAGAGGCTGACCCCGGAAACAGCGGCGGCGGCCTGCAAGGCGTGAACTTCGGCCAAGGTAGCACCCGGCGGCTTTTCCAGCATCACATGCCGCCCGGCTTCTATCGCGGCCATTGCATAGTCGAACCGAGGCATCGGTGGCATGCACAGCGAAACCACCGCAATGTCGGGCCGTGCGGCCAGCATTGCGCCGAAATCGGTGTGGCTTTCGATACCTTCGATGGTGCCAGAGCGGGATACCGTGGCTGCCAGCTCCCAATCAGGCGAGGCGGCAATCGCGGGAACATGCTGATCGCGCGCAATTTTTCCGATACCGACAAGCGCAATTTTGATTGGCATCAATGCGAATCTCGCCCCACCAGCGATCCTCGGCAGCCCTTGAGGAAATCAAGATCGGCACCGGTATCTGCCCCTTCAACATGGGCCTGATGCAGCCATGCATAGCCCGATTCGGCCTGCACATGCGAAGGCTTCCACTTTGCCAATCGTGCCGCTAATTCCACTTCCGAAATATCCAGATGCAAGCGGCGGTTCGGAACATCAAGTTCAATGAAATCGCCGTTCTGCACGACGGCCAAAGGTCCGCCCGCCGCGGCCTCGGGAGAGGTATGCAGGCAGACCGTGCCATAAGCGGTGCCCGACATCCGCGCATCCGAAATGCGGACCATATCGGTGATTCCCTTGCGTAAAACCTTGGGCGGCAGTCCCATATTCCCCACCTCGGCCATGCCGGGATAGCCTTTCGGACCGCAGTTTTTCAGGACCATGACGCAGGTTTCGTCGATATCCAGCGCCTCATCGTCAATCTTGGCCTTGTAGTCGTCAATATCCTCAAACACCACGGCGCGGCCCCGATGGACCATCAGCGCGGGCGTGGCGGCAGACGGTTTCAGCACCGCGCCCTTGGGCGCAAGATTGCCCTTCAGAACCACAACACCGCCTGATTTCGCAAGCGCCTTCGCGGTGGGCAAAATCACATCAGGGTTATGGTTCACCACATCCTTGACCTGCTCCCACATCGATTCGCCCGAAACCGTCAGCGCGTCTTTGTGCAGCAATCCTGCCTCACCCAGCCGTTGAATAACCACCGGCAGGCCACCCGCGTAAAAGAACTCCTCCATCAGATACTTGCCCGAAGGCATCAGGTTCACGATCGTCGGCACATCGCGCCCACAACGGTCCCAATCCTCAAGCGTCAGATCAATCCCAAGACGCCCGGCGATGGCCAGCAGGTGGATCACGGCATTGGTCGAGCCACCAATTGCCGCATTGGTGCGGATCGCGTTTTCAAAGGCGGGTTTCGTCATCACATCCGATGGTTTCAGATCATCCTTGACCATCTGCACGATGCGCCGCCCGGTCATTTGCGCCATCACCCGGCGGCGGCTGTCCACGGCGGGAATGGCGGCATTGCCTGAAAGCGCCATGCCCAAAGCCTCGGCCATGCTCGCCATCGTGCTGGCGGTGCCCATGGTGTTGCACGAACCCGGGCTGCGCGACATGCTGGTTTCGGCTTCGGCAAACTCCTCTTGAGTCATGGTTCCGGCCTTTACGGCCTCGGAAAATTTCCAGATATGGGTGCCCGATCCGACCCGCTCATTCTTGTAATAGCCGTTCAGCATCGGCCCGCCCGTCACCACGATTGACGGAAGATTAGTGGACGCAGCGGCCATCAACAGGCTGGGTGTGGTTTTGTCGCAGCCCACCATCAGCACACAACCATCCATCGGCTGCCCACGCATCGCCTCTTCGACTGCCATCGCCGCCAGATTGCGAAACATCATCGCCGTGGGACGAAAGGCTGATTCGCTCGCGGAAAACACAGGAACTTCGACCGGAAAACCTCCAGCCTCATAGATGCCGTTCTTCACACGTTGGGCCAGGTCGTTGAGATGGGCGTTGCAGGGAGTCAGTTCCGACCAAGTGTTCAAAATGCCGATAACCGGGCGGCCATCAAACAGATCGTGTGGAAATCCCTGATTCTTCATCCAGCCGCGATGATAAATCTGATCCCTGCCGTTGCCACCGAACCATTCCTGCGAGCGAAGTTTGCGGGGCCAGGCGGCGGGTATGAAGGTCATATTTTCCTCAGGGATTAGGATTGCGCCAGCAAAGCTTTGCAAGGATCACTCATTACTGTCAAATATCCAGAATCAGCTAAATCATAATGGATTGGTTATGAAAAACCAAAATGACACGGAATTTGCGGGCCTGAAATTGGTTCACCTGCGCCTGATTGTTGCGCTAAAGACCTTCGGTCAGCTTGGAACGGCGGCCGCGCATTTGGGGATGGCCCAACCGGCTGCCACGCGACTGTTAGGGGAAATCGACAGGTCCATTGGCTTTCCCGTGCGGGAACGATTGGGCCGTGGTCTTCGGCTGACCGATGCCGGCGAGGCCTTGGCGCGCAGGGCGGAACGGATCATGCACGAATTGCGTGACGGGGCACGCGAAATCAAGGAGTTAGGCGAAGGCATTCAGGGCCACGTCAGGATTGGGTCAGTCACCGGACCGGCACTAAGCCACGTTCTGCCCGCGATTCGCCGTCTGCGTCATAGTCAATCGCGCATTTCGGTCGAGGTGGTGGTCGCCTCATCTGACAGCCTTTGTGAACAACTTCTAGCAGGGAAGTTGGATTTCGCTATCGGGCGCGTGCACGATTCAAGATTGGCGACCTTGCTGGAGTTTCAACCAATCGGAGTGGAGCCTTTGGCGCTTTTGGCGCGAAAAAAACATCCGCTTACTGAGGTCGCGGCCCCAAAACTGGTGAATGCTTTGGCCTATGACTGGATTTTGCCTGAGAATGACAAACTATTGACCCGGACGGTTTTGGGACATCTTGCCAAGCTGGGATTTCAAGAGCCAAGGCGACAGGTTTCAACCTCTTCCTTCCTGTTTACGCTGGCGATTTTGCAGGAAACCGATGCGATTGCCCCCTTGGCCCTCCCGGTGGCCCAGAGCTTTGTTCAGGAGGGGATCGCCCCTCTCGCGGTTGACCTTGCGCTGTCTGTGGAAACCTACGGTTTGGTCCAAAGACGCGGTTCGGCGCTGACACCATCTGCCCAAAGGATTGCAGAAATGGTCCTGCGGGCTGGGTAGAAGCTGCTTGAATGGCCCTGAAATGACAAAGGACGGCAGATTGCTCTGCCGTCCTGTCAAATCAGATCAAAAGATCAGATTATTCTGGCGAAGTGCCGTTGTTCGACGAAACGGCAGCAGCAACCAAGAGCAAAAGCAGCAGCGGAACAATGACGCCGCCAGCCGACGACGAAGTCGCAGCTTTGACGACTTCTGGCTCCATCACTGGCTCAGCCATACCGCCAGCGAAAGCCGACGAACCGATAACAGCCATGACAGCTGCGAGTGCAAGTTTCTTCATAGTAACCTCCAGTTATTGCATAGCGCCAAATTTCATAGAGGCGGCGGTATGCATCCAAGACAAATCCTCGTATTTGACGTCTAACCACCTTGCAACTCGCTTTGCAATCAGCAGTTTGTCCTCATTCGAGGCGAGCGCCCTGATGTTGTCAAATTAGCAACACTTGGGTGCCCACTTTGGCAAATCCGAACAGTTCTAGGATATGTTCATTATAAAGTCCGATGCAGCCGTCTGAAGACTGCCGCCCAATCTTGCGGGTGTCGTGGGTTCCGTGGATCCGGTAGGACTGCCATCCAAGGTAAAGGGCGCGAATTCCCAATGGATTTTTTGGGTCGCCGCCTGGAACCACCTCCGGCCAATCCGGGAAGCGTTCACGCATCGAAGCAGTTGGACGCCAAGGTGGATTGACCACTTTTTGAATCACTTCAGTCCGACCCCGACGCGTCAGCTGTTCGGAAATGGGAACGGAAGTTGGGTAAAGACGGTAGACACTCTGATCCTCGGACCAAAAATGCAAAGCACGTGAACTGATGTCACACAAAATTGCACCGTTCTTGGTATTTTGGAAATAATCCTGCCAATCCAACAATCTGAAACTGGAAAAATTGTTGCGTGCGATAGGCTTCTCGGCCTCTAAATTGCCTGCCTCTTGGGCAAGCAACAAGGATGGAGCGGCGCTGGAGGCCAGCAATACTGGTGCCGCAAGTAATAGGTTGCGGCGCGATAAAGGGGACATCTTTTTCTCCATCAACAACGTATGGTCTCTTTTGGCTACCAACTATAGCGTTCAAAGCCCAATCAAAGCGGTGTTACTGCCTATAAGCGACCAACTCGCACCAGCGAGCCTACCCACATAATATTGGCCATAATTTGAACTGCTTGCCTTGGACAACGGTCTCGTGCCGTTTTCAGTTAAAGTATACTACCACCGTTTCAGTCGTGCGACTAGCCTGGAAAAATGGCACCTTTTGGCGGATTGGTGCGAAGTTTCGCATAAACTGCTGAGTTGGATTTGAAATCGCGTTGGTTTTCGATATGAGAGGCAAACGCAGACGTTTGCGGTGAGGTTTGGTGGGCAGGCTAATGGAAAGACGGACAGTATTGGCAACTGGCGGCGCGGCGCTGCTTTTGGCTGGGTGTGTTTCGGGGGGGACCACCGGAGCCGTAAGAGGTCCCAAAGTATACAAGATCACCCCGGAAATGACCCAGGAAATACCATTTCGATTGCTCGACTCGGTCAATTCCCTGCGGGCTGCCAACGGCGCCCAACCACTAACGTTTAACTCAGCCTTGAATGCTGCTGCTTTAACGCACTCGCGTGACATGTCGGTGCAAAACCGGCCTTGGCACTTTGGCTCCGACGGGTCATCCCCTTTGGTGCGTGTCCAAAGAGTCAACTATCAGGGTAAGCTCCTCGGGGAACTGATTTCGGAGACATATCAAACCGAGTTGGAAACCCTATCCGCATGGATGTCAGAAGCCAGCACGAGGGATGTGTTGCTGGACGCCCGCGCCAAAGACATCGGATTTTCATGGTTTCAAGAACCGGTAGGCAAGATCTGGTGGACCCTGCTTACGGGTAGCTAAAGCCTCCTCGGCGAAGCGCGGCTGATACATTGCCCTGCTTCGAGCTCAAGGTAGGATATAAATTGGCGTTCCGGGTTCGACCATCGAGTACACTTCTTCGATTTGGCGGTCACTAACGGCGATGCACCCCGCAGTCCAATCTTTGCGGCCCACTTTCTTATTGGGTCCGCCATGAATCATTATATCTCCGCCCGGCTTCTTGCCGTTTTCGGCGGCATAGGTTCGGTCGCTATCGTTTGGATAGCTGACGCCGAGAGACAAGTGATACGCAGAATTTGGATTGCGGTGGCTTACAAAATAAGTACCTTCCGGGGTTTTGCCATCTCCCTCAAAGTGCTTGGGGCCGATTGGTACGCCACCCAAAGCGATTTTGTACGATTTCAATACTTTGCCGTCGTGCAACAGATACATCTTACGATCGGCTTTGTGAATTTGGACTGATGTTACTTCTGGTCCGCTATATGAACGGAATTTGGATGCGCAACCGGCGAGGTTCAGCACGACAAGAGAAATAACGATAAATCTTATTAACCGCATCGGCCCTATCCCCCGCCACATTTTTTTCTGCGCATAGCCGAAAATTGGTGGCGGGGATAGGGCCGATGCCCAAGTAAACTTACTTTATCCTTTCAACAAAGCGACATTCTACAGCAATCCTTGCCATTTTTTGCGGGGCACATCCGCAGAACTTACGCGACCATTTTCAGGTTCTATATGGGCGTGATGCCGTCGATGCCCCATTGCCGGGCAATACGTCGCTATTCGCTACATCAAGCGTTTGGCAAAAGCGGTCATTGAACCATCTATGGGCAGCGTCGGCGACGCCTGCGATCAAGCCCCCGGCCGAGACCATCAACGGCCTTTACAAAGCCGAGGTCTTTCTCAGCGTTAGCAAGCAATTGCTTGCCGGGCAACGGATGCCAGCATCGCCGACCGGCTGACAGATCGATTGGTTCACCAACCGCCGCCTGCATGAGCCTATCGGATATGCTCCACCGACCGAGGCTGAAGAAAGCTACTACGCCCAGATCAAAGAGTTAGATATGGCCGCGTAACGCGGACCAATTTGTCTCCGGCAAACCGGGTGCATTTCCATCGCCCAAACATGTTTGGGCCGGGTGATGAGTAACTTTCGTAGCAGGTAGGCGTAGATCTTGTGCCCCGGCGCCGGTTTCGAGGTGTTCGGTTTGCGATAGGGCGCCTCCTTCGCAGGTTCTCTCACACCCGTGGCGCTTACCCGCACGACCCATACGCTTCATCCACGGCCCGGCAGAGCAATGCAAAGCACTGTCACGAGAGAGAGCGGGCAACCTGCCGTCGTTCGGCCTTGAAGCCCTCCTGGCAGCAGCCTCTGCTCCATCTGGGTGCCCGCGCAGGGGAACTCGATGTGCCGCTTGGGCCCTCTCGGCGTTTGCTTCCTAAAAGCCTGCCGGGCAATGGATCCGCTGCATCTGCTTCAGATCGGCATCCAATTCAGGGCGCGGCTGCGAGTAGACGCTGCATCGACTGATCTCCAGCGCGATGGCCTGACACTGATCCTCAGTTTCGCTGTGCGGCCGATCAACTTTTTGCACTCCACTGTCGCACATGCAGGCATGTGCGATAGTGCTACGAGACAGCAGGCCCGCCTTGACGAGCGCGCCAGACAAAAAATCGCTCTCCCGCTGCCCGGCAGTTCGGTCTTTCGGAACCGACCCTGCTTGTGCCCCCCCTTGCTGGAAAAACTGTGGCGGGGCGGCAGGATTATCGATTGATCCCAAGGAGCAACCATGACCTTGCTAGGGCAATCAAGCTGGCAGGGACAAGCCGCATTGGATGTTGGAATTACATAGCAAATGCGACGGGTCCGAACACCCGGTAAAGCAGCGCCTCGATACTCAGCGGGTTAGTCAAAGAGACGAGTCAAGTGCTGCAAGAATCGCATCGCCCATTTGGCTCGTCGAAACTGGCTCGCCGCCCTCAGGGCCCATCAGATCGGCCGTTCGCACGCCATCCGCTAATACCTTCTCCACGGCCTGCTCGACCCGCGTTGCGTCATCTCCGAGATCAAAGGAATACCGCAGCGCCATTGCAAACGACAAAATGCAGGCGATCGGATTTGCTTTTCCTTGTCCGGTAATGTCGGGGGCCGAGCCGTGGACCGGTTCATACAATGCCTTTGGCCGCCCGTTGGCCATTGGGGCGCCCAGGCTTGCCGAGGGCAGCATTCCCAATGATCCGGTCAGCATTGCCGCGCAATCGGATAGCACATCGCCAAACAGATTGTCGGTGACAATCACGTCAAACTGTTTTGGCGCGCGTACCAGCTGCATGGCGCCGTTGTCGGCGTACATATGTGTCAGCGCGACGTCGGGATACTCTTTGTCATGGATTTCCTGAACAACCTCGCGCCACAGGATGCCTGATTCCATGACATTGGCCTTCTCCATCGAACAGACCTTGTTCGACCGTTTGCGCGCCAGTTCAAATGCCGATCGCGCCACGCGGGCAATCTCGGATTCCGTATAGCGTTGAGTGTTGATCCCCACCCGCTCGTTGCCCTCAACAAAGATCCCCCGGGGTTCGCCAAAATAAACGCCAGATGTCAACTCGCGGACAATGACAATATCAAGGCCCGAGACAATTTCCTTCTTCAGGCTTGAGAAATCGGCCAAGGCATCAAAGCATTGTGCTGGGCGCAGATTCGAAAACAGGTCCATTTCCTTGCGAAGACGCAGCAGGCCGCGTTCGGGTTTTACCGAAAAATCAAGCTTGTCATATTTCGGGCCCCCGACAGCCCCCAGCAAAACGGCATCAACCGCCTGGGCGCGGGCCATGGTTTCATCAGTCAAAGGCGTTCCATGTGCGTCGTAAGAACATCCTCCGACCAAACCTTCGGACACATCAAAGCTGACACCCCGTTTGGCCTCGAACCAAGAGATAAGCCGCTTAACTTCGGCCATGACTTCAGGGCCGATACCGTCGCCAGCAAGGATAAGAAGAGAAGGATTGGCCATGTCAGGCTCCGCTTGAATTGGGTTGGCTTTGGCCTAGCCAATGGGCAGGGCAGGGTCAAGGTGGTGGCGTGATTTCTACCCAAACTGGATGGTGGCGCGATGCGAGTTCCAGGGACTTGGCCAGCGGGTCATCCTTCGGTGGCCAAAGCACACCTGAAGCGTTCACCTTCAGGTCGGCCGAGGGCAGGATCACTTCAACGCGCAGGCCGCCGATTTTATCGTAAAAGGCAGTATCCAATGCGGCATCGCCCCTTTGATTGATATCTTGCCGCAGCGCTGTCCCTCTTGGTTCAACGTCCTGTAGGGCTGGGTTGGTCAAAAGAGCCGAAATTGCATCATGCCGCCCTTCGCCATCCACCGGATCGAGATTGCTTTGCCCCATAATTATAAATGGCGCCGAAGGGGCTGGCTCGCGCAACCTCCCCGCCAAAAGCCATGACCAAAGCGCGGTCTCGTCGGCGTTTCGCCGACCGTTGCGATCTTCGGGCCCGTCGAAAACCGGGGGGGTGGCGTAAAATGCCAATATTGTCACCTCGGCCCCTCCGGGAAGCTGAATTGGAACAATCCAATGTCCTGAAGAGGAAAGCGGCAGGTTTGCCGGAGTTCCGGATGGGGAGTGATTCCCCGCGATAGAAACCCAAGGGATGTCATTCAGGTTTCGCAGGTGCTCGACCACAATCGGGAAACGGGATAAGAGCGCCATGCCAGCCTCGCCCGCAAAACGCCCATAGCCAAGGGCGTCCCTTGCCTCACCAAACCGGCCATTGCCATCTAGATCGAGCCCTGACGCGATGCCGTTATTGGGCCGAAGGGCAAGGCGGTAGGGGTACGCAAGCCCGGCTTTTTCAGTTAATTGACCAAGCGCATCAAGACCATCGCCCCGCGCGTCATAATCTATGTTGGTGATCAGCAAGATATCTGCATCAAGCGCCTTCATCACATCGACAACCGCAAGGATCGAGGGGTCATCAGCACGCTGAAGGGCTTGTAGCATCAGGCCGGGCCCTGTGGCCGAGAGGTCGGCGTTATAGGTGGCAATTTTGATGGGATTTGCGCTGGCAGTTCCCGAAATAAAAGCTACGACCAAGTAAATCAGGCTGGCGCATAGCGCCGATCTGCCTCGACAACGCGATTTTCTGCCCTTGTCACGCGAATCAATTCGGCCACCCGTCCCATGGCAATTCCACGCATAAAGAGGCTTGCAGGTAGAAAGGCCCACGCTGTCATCGTCCAGATCAGGGTTTGCGGTGACGTCAGTGTCAACGGCTCGAACCCGGCAGAGGAAAATTTCACCACCGCTGGCGTCAAGAATGGCAGCAAAAACCCTAATGCAATGTTAATGCGCGCATCGCGCAGCAAACGGTCCACCACATCGGCTCCAGCAGATGGATCGAAAGTGGGCAGGTTCACCCAGACGTTGAACGCCCGGTTCCGTCTTGGCCAGCCACCAACCTTGAGCAGCACCACAAAGACCGAAAGCGATAGGATGGAAATCAGGTAGGACATCCCCGCGGCAGTTCGGATTTCGGCCACTTGCAAGGGCGTGGCACCATCATTGACCATCAATGTGGCAAGGCGAACGGGGCTGTAAGGGAAATCCATGGCCGTGCCGATCAGGCTTCCGATCGCCTCAATGAACTCGGACAATGTCGATGGAACAATGCGGCCGCGTGCAATCGCGGACAGGCAAAAAACTGTTGTAAACAACATGATAAAGCGCACCCGATTGAAGGGCGGCGCATCGCGGAACTCGACAAGTGAGGGATAGGCGCTGTTGTACTCAACAAAGGTGAGCAGCCCAAGGAACAAGGCAACCAGAGCAACCATCTGCTTGGAGTCTGCGGAAACATCGACCAGCAACACCGAAGGCGTCGCGACAAGCACCATCACCAAGATCATGCGCACAATCGCACCTGTCAGTCGCGAAAACACTGCCTGCCCACCCTCAACCCGGACGAATCTGATGCTATGCCAGACCCTTGTTCCGATATTTTCCCGCCAATTATGGCGCATTGCCTCAATCTTGCCCAAATTGTGCCTTCTTTCCGCTTGCCCCGCAACGACTTGATTAACTTCACGCAATTTATGTGGCATTTTAACGGGCGGAGTGTTGCAAGTTTGAATCATTTTGGCGGAAAAAATAAGGCCGCCCAAGGTGTTAACCAAAGGGCGGCACAAGATGTGGTGGTTAGGTCTAGATCAGGCCCATGGATGCAGGGTGGCGTTCTTTTTCTCGAAGGAGTCGATGGCTGAGGCCTTCTCAAGGGTCAGGCCGATGTCGTCCAGACCGTTCAACAGGCAGTGTTTGCGGTGGCTGTCGACGGTGAAAGGGAAGACCTGACCGTCGGAGGTCGTTACCGTTTGTGCCTCAAGATCAATGGTTTGGCGGGCATTTGCGCCCTTTTTGGCGTCATTCATCAGGATGTCGACCACCTCTTGGGGCATCACGATGGGCAGGATGCCGTTCTTGAAGCAGTTGTTGTAGAAGATATCGGCAAAGCTGGTGGAAATTACGCAGCGGATGCCGAAATCCAAGAGCGCCCAAGGGGCGTGTTCGCGCGAGGAGCCGCAGCCGAAATTCTCGCCTGCCACCAGAATCTCGGCGCGGCGATAGGCGGGCTGGTTCAGCACGAAATCGGATATCTCTTTGCCATCAAGGGTATAGCGCATCTCGTCAAACAGGTTCTTGCCCAGACCCGTGCGGGCGATGGTTTTCAGGAACTGCTTGGGGATGATCATATCGGTGTCGATATTGACCAAGGGCATGGGCGCTGCGATGCCGGTGAGTTTGGTGAATTTGTCCATTTTTGGGCTTCCTGATTGGAACCGCCGTGGCGGCCAAAGAAAAGGGTATGCGAGACATATGCGGGGCGTATGCCCAACCTATGCGAGGCGTGCATATGTTGGGCAGAGGGGTCAGACCTTTGCCATCATCTCGCGCACATCGGTCAGGTGACCTGTGATTGCGGCGGCGGCGGCCATTGCGGGGCTGAGCAGGTGGGTGCGGCCACCGCGGCCCTGACGGCCCTCAAAATTGCGGTTGGAGGTTGCCGCGCAACGCTCGCCGGGGGCCAGTTGGTCGGGGTTCATTGCCAGACACATCGAGCAACCTGCCAAGCGCCATTCAAAACCGGCGTCGATGAAGATTTGGGCAAGGCCCTCTTCTTCGGCTTGCGCCCGCACAAGGCCAGAGCCGGGGACGACCATCGCGCGAAGGCCGTCTTTTTTCTTTTTGCCTTTAAGGATCGCGGCGGCGGCGCGCAGGTCTTCAATCCGGCCATTGGTGCAGGAACCGATGAAGACGGTGTCGATCTGAATATCGGACAGTTTCTGTCCCGGCGTCAGGCCCATGTAATCAAGCGAGCGCTGCACGGCCTCGACCTTGCCGCCGGTGAAATCCGATGGCGAAGGCACCACGCCGGTGATTGGCAGCACGTCCTCGGGCGAAGTGCCCCATGTGACGACGGGGGCGATCTCTTCGCCCTTGAGGGTGATCACCTTATCCCAATGGGCATCTGCATCGGAGAACAGGGTTTTCCAATAGGCGAGCGCCGCCTCCCAAGCAGCCCCCTTGGGGGCGTGCGGGCGGCCCATGCAATAGGCATAGGTTTTCTCATCGGGTGCAATCAGGCCAGCGCGTGCGCCGCCCTCGATCGCCATGTTGCAAACGGTCATGCGGCCTTCCATCGACAGATCGCGGATCGCCTGACCGCAATATTCGATCACATAGCCGGTGCCGCCAGCGGTGCCGGTGGCGCCGATCACCGAGAGGGTGATGTCTTTGGCGGTAACGCCGGGGCGCAGGCTGCCGGTGATCTCAACCTTGAAGTTCTTGGCCTTGCGCTGAATCAGCGTTTGGGTGGCAAGGACGTGTTCCACCTCAGACGTGCCGATGCCATGGGCGAGCGAGCCGAAAGCGCCGTGGGTGGCGGTGTGGCTGTCGCCACAAACCACGGTCATACCGGGAAGGGTCCAGCCCTGTTCGGGGCCGACGATATGCACGATGCCTTGGCGGACATCCGACACCGGGTAATAGTGGATGCCAAAATCGCGGGCGTTTTTATCCAAAGCCTCAACCTGAATACGGCTGTCTTCGGTCATGGTGGCGGCATTGGCGCGGTCAAGCGTGGTGGGCACGTTATGATCGGGCACGGCGATGGTTTTGCCCGGCGCGCGGACCTTTCGGCCCGTCATGCGCAGGCCCTCGAATGCCTGCGGTGAGGTCACCTCATGCACCAGATGGCGGTCGATATACAAAAGGCAGGTGCCATCCTCGGCCTGATCTACCAAGTGGTCGTCCCAGATTTTGTCGTAAAGCGTGCGAGCGGTCATGGCTCTCTCATATGTTGGATGTGGAAAAGGGGAAGCGGCGCGTCGGGGCGGCTTCAAAGACGCGAGATCACCAACCGCAAATCGCGGGTAAAGCGCCAAGGCAGGCGGGCGTGGTCGGCCATGTCGAAAAATCGGATCATGGGCCGGCTTTTACGCTGTTACAGGCGGTGAAGCAATATGTGTCGGCACGGGTTTGCGCCGTGGGATGGCCTGTGCGATGGTGGGCAAAAATAGGGGCACAGATGGGCCAGACCACCGAAGCGATCGTGCAGAATGCAACCGGCCTTTGGGATCAGGTTTCGGCCTTTGGCGTGTCGTTGTTAGAGCCGTATCGGCTGTGGCAAGTGGCGATCCTGTTGGTGCTGGCGCTGGTGGCGCAGGGGCTGGCCTTGCTGATCCGGCCCCGGTTCGAAGATTGGCTGCGCGGAAAATCCGGGTTGAAGATGTGGCAGATGCGGCTGTTGCTGTTGATCCGCAACCGGGTGCGCGGGCTGCTGTTTGTGGCACTGGCCTGGGCGGCGGCTTTGGCGATTGCGCAGATCACGGTTTACCCGTCGCGGCGCTATCTGATCGAGTTGGTGGCGTCGCTGGCGATGGCCTGGGTGGTGATCGGGCTGGTGGTGCGGGTGATCAACAACCGCTTTGTGCGCCGGGTGGTCTCTTGGGGTGCGTGGATTTACGTCACCTTGCAGGTGCTGGGGTTTCTTGAGCCAGTGTCGCAGTTTCTCGATGCCTTTGCCGTCAGTTTTGGCGATTTCAGGCTGTCGGCGCTGTCGGTGATCAAGGCTTTGGCGGTGACGGCGGGGATGCTGGCGCTGGCGCGGATCATTACCGAGACCACGCGCAAACGGATCAAAGCCAATCCCGACATCAGCCCGTCGATGCAGGTTTTGTCGATCAAATTTTTGCAGGTCGGGCTTTATACCAGCGCGTTCTTTATCGGGTTGAAGGCGGTTGGTTTCGATCTGTCGGGCTTTGCGGTGCTGTCGGGGGCGATTGGTGTGGGCCTTGGGTTTGGCTTGCAAAAGGTGGTGTCCAATCTGGTGTCGGGCGTGATCATCCTGTTGGATAAATCGGTCAAGCCCGGCGATGTGATCAGCCTGGGCGATACCTTTGGGTGGATCGAGAGCCTTGGCGCGCGCTATGTGTCGGTGGTAACGCGCGACGGGCGGGAATATCTGATCCCGAACGAGGATCTGATCACCGGCCAAGTGGTGAACTGGTCGCATAGCAATGAATTGGTGCGGGTGGATCTGGATTTCGGCACCTCTTACCATGACGATCCGCATAAGGTGCGGGCGGTGGCGATTGCGGCGGCGATGGGGGCGGATCGGGTGCTGAAAACCATGGCGCCAGTCTGCCATATCACCGGGTTCGGTGACAGTTCGGTCAATTATGTGCTGCGGTTCTGGATCAGTGATCCGCGCGACGGGCTGACCAATGTGCGCGGGACGGTGTTTTTGGCGCTTTGGGATGCGTTCCATGCCGAGGGGATTTCGCTGCCCTTCCCGCAGCGGGAGGTCCGGGTACTGAACCCCGAGTCGATGGTCGCCCCGGTTCAGGAGTCGGGTGCGGCTTCAAGCAAATCGCCGGGCTGACAGTCCAGCACTTCGCACAGGCGGGCGAGGGTTTCGAATCGGATGCCCTTGACCTTGCCCGATTTCAACAGGCTGATGTTTTGCTCGGTGATGCCGACAAGTTCGGCCAATTCGCGCGAGCGCATTTTGCGGCGGACCAGCATCACATCAAGGCGCACGACGATCTGCATCAGATGAACCCCGCGTTTTCTTCGGCTAGGCGGGCGGCTTCGTGCATCACCGCGCCGATGGTGATGAAGAGGGCGGCGGTCAGGATCAGGCCGAGCGACTCGCTGCTGAGGCCGATTTGCAGGATTTTGGTGCCTGCGGGATTGTCGGCGGTGAGGGCCAGCACCAAGAGGGTGGGCATAAGGATCGCCCAAAGCGCCTGCGCAAACAGCACTTGGCCGATGCGCTGGCCGTGGCGGGTTGTGCCAGTATGAACCCGATGACGGTGCTGCGGCTGTCGCAGCTTGATCCGTTGACGGCCGATCCGAACGCGATTGCGGTGGGCTTGGTGCTGCCCAAGGGGCTGGCGGTGCCGCCGGGTGGGGCCAAGATGGTGGTGACGGTTCAGCGCGATGATACTGGGGCGAAACGGACGGTTGAGGCGGTGTTGCAGCAATCGGAGGCCGTTGCAGGGATCGCGCTGGCTGAAGGGCAAGCGTTGCGGCTGTTCAAACTGTCGGCGGCAGATGCGGCGCGATTGCGCGAAATGCAGCAAGAGGTGGCGCTATGGCAGGCCGAGGTGCCGAAAGACCAAAGGCATGGCAGTTTCAGCGTGGGGGCCGAGGGCTGTTTGACGGCGGGGGCCTTGGACCCGGATGCGGAAATCTCGATCCTGATCCGCACCGAGGCGGGCGGCGATTTCCTGCCGCTGTTAAGCGGTGTCGGGCTGCGGCAGGGCCTTGGCGACAAGGCTTTTGATGCGCTGGGGCCTTGCCATGGGCCCACCTAAGGGATAAGCGCCTGCCTTGCCCTTTCTGCGGGGCTTTTTGTCGTTTTGGGCCGTGATCATTGAGATCGCCCGGTTTGGATGATAGATTGCCCGCAGTGCCCAACGCCGGGGCCGCATCGGCGCGCTATTTGGAGGACGTTGTCCTGTCGCATTCTGATCCTGCAACCGGGCTTCCGGTTGGCCCGCGTGTCACCCGTTCCGATGAGGCGGCTGAGTATACATCCGAGCAGCTTTTGGCTGCCATCCTGGCCTCGGTTGACGATGACAAGGCCGAAGAGATCGTGCAGATTGATCTGCGCGGGCGCTCGGATGTGGCCGATTACATGGTGATCTGCTCGGGGCGTTCGACCCGTCAGGTGGCCTCGATTGCCGAAAAGCTGGCCGACAAGCTGCGGCAGGATTTCCGCATTGCCGCCAAGATGGAAGGCAAAGACACCGCCGATTGGGTGCTGATTGATGCGGGCGATGTGATTGTTCACGTCTTCCGCCCCGAAGTGCGCGAGTTCTATCAGCTTGAAAAGATGTGGCTTCCCAATTCGGCGCATCGGGGTGAGGCCGAGTAATGCGGGTGCATATTTGCGCTGTGGGGCGGCTGCGGGCCGGACCAGAGCGCGAATTGCTGCAAGACTATCTGACACGATTTGATCGGACCGGGCGGCCCTTGGGCCTTGGCCCGGTTCTGCAGATCGAGGTTGAGGATAAAAAGAATATGGGCATGGCGGCCGAGGGCGCTTTGCTGGAGCGGGCCATTCCCTCGGGCGCGCTGATGGTGGCAATGGATGAGCGCGGGCAGACGCTTTCCAGCCCCGAGTTTGCCAGCGCCTTGGCAAAATGGCGCGATGGCGGGCGGCAGGATCTGGCCTTTGTGATCGGCGGCGCGGATGGGATTGATCCGGCGCTGCGGGCCAAGGCCGATGCCGCGATCAGCTTTGGCGCGATGGTTTGGCCGCATATGCTGGTGCGGGTGATGCTGGCCGAACAGCTTTACCGGGCGGCGACGATTCTGGGTGGCGGGCCGTATCATCGGGCCTGAAGGGGAGCTGTGATGGCAGAGATTGCGCTGGCAGAGATTGAAACCGTGGTCCGTGTGGCTTTGATGCGCCACGGGGCCCGCGAGTGGATCGCGCGCGAGGTGGCTTTGGCCGTGCGCCGGGCCGAAGAGGTCGGCAATGTGATTTGCGGTCTTTATTATGTGGAAAGTTACTGTGCGCAGCTAAGGTCTGGCCGTGTGCGGGGGGATGTTGAGCCGCTGGTTCACAGCCCGCGCGCGGGTGTGGTGCAGGTGGATGCGGGGTTTGGCTTTGCTCAGGCCGCCTTTGCGCGGGGGTTGGAGCCTGCCGTGACGGCGGCGCGCGGGCAGGGGATTGCGGTGCTGGCGATTTGCCATGCGCATACTTGCACGTCGCTGGGCTATTTCACCGAGCAGATCGCCGGGCAGGGGTTGATTGCGATTGGCATGACCAATGCCAGCCCGATTGTGGCGGCTCCGGGCGGGACCAAGCGGCTGATCGGCACCAATCCGATAGCGTTTTCGGTGCCGGATGCGCAGGGCTTGGCGCTGCATTTCGATTGCTCGACCTCAGCCGTGGCGCTGGGCAAGATCACCATGGCCAAGGCGGCGGGGCAGAGGATTCCGCTGGGCTGGGCGGTGGATGCACAGGGTGTGCCGACCACGGACCCCGAGGCGGCGCTGGCGGGGGCCTTGGTGTCGTCGGGCGGGCATAAGGGCTGGGGTTTTGGCTTGATGGCCGAGATTTTGGTGGCGGGTTTGACGGGGGCTTTGAACTCGGTGGATGTAGAGCCGCTAAAGGCGGTCGAGGGTGCGCCGCATGATCTGGGGCAGGGGTATCTCCTGATTGATCCGACGCAGAACCCCGATTTCGGCGCGCGTCTGGCGCGGTTGCAAGAGGTGGTGGCCGAGGACCCCGCGGCGCGTTTGCCGGGGAGTGTGGCGAAAAACCGCGATCCGGTGGCGGTGGGCGATGCGCTTTGGGCGCAGATGTTGGATTTGGCCGGCTTGGCGTTGCTCTGACGGGGTGGCGGGGGTAGAAGCGGGCAACTGGGAAAGGTGCTGAGATGAGCCGCAAGCCTGTTGTTTTGTGTATTCTTGACGGTTGGGGGATCAATGCCAATCCCGCCGTATCGGCCCCGGCGCTGGCCAAGGTGCCGAATTTCAACAGGATTTGGGCCGAGTGCCCGCATGCGACGCTCACCACCTTTGGCCCGGATGTAGGATTGCCGACCGGGCAGATGGGCAATTCCGAGGTGGGCCACACCAATATCGGCGCGGGCCGTGTGGTGGCGATGGATCTGGGCGCGATTGATCTGGCGATTGAGGACGGGACTTTCGCGCAAAACCCGCAGCTATTGGAATTTTGCGCCAAGTTGCGGGCCACGAAGGGCGTGGCGCATCTGATGGGCGTGGTGTCGGATGGCGGGGTGCATGGGCATCTGACGCATGTGATTGCCGCCGCACGCGCGATTGTGGCGCAGGGGGTTTCGGTTGCGCTTCATGCGATTACCGACGGGCGCGATGTGGCGCCATCGTCTGCGGCCGAGTTTGTGGCGCGGTTGATGGTGCAATTGCCCGAGGGGGCATCAGTGGCCACGTTGATCGGGCGCTATTGGGCGATGGACCGCGATACGCGTTGGGAGCGGGTTGAGCGGGCTTATGATGCCATCATGTTCGGCAAGGGCGCGCAGTTTGTCACGCCAGGGGCGGCGGTGGCTGCGTCTTATGCCAAGGGCGAGACGGATGAGTTTCTGGCACCTTCGGTGATTGGCGGTTATCAGGGTGCCAAGGCGGGCGATGGGTTTTTCTGCCTGAATTTCCGATCCGACCGCGCGCGTGAGATCATGGCGGCGCTGGCCGATCCGGGGTTTGCGGGCTTTGCGGTGCCGGGGCGGGTGCATTTGGGCGCGCTGTTGGGGATGGTGGAATATTCGACGGCGCATAATGCCTATATGGCGACGGCCTATCCGAAACGCTCACTCCCCAATACCATCGGCGAATGGGTGGCCAAACAGGGGCTTACCCAGTTTCGCTTGGCGGAAACCGAGAAATATCCGCATGTGACGTTCTTTCTGAACGGCGGGCGGGAAGAGCCTTTCGCGGGCGAAGATCGCGCCATGCCGAAATCGCCGAAAGTGGCGACCTATGATTTGCAGCCGGAAATGTCGGCGGGCGAGGTTAGCGATGAATTGGTGGCGGCGATCCAGCGCGGCTATGATCTGATCGTGGTGAATTTCGCCAATCCTGACATGGTGGGCCATACCGGCAGCCTGCCTGCGGCGATCAAGGCCTGCGAGGCAGTGGATTTGGGGTTGGGCCGGGCGCTGGTGGCGCTGCATCAGGCGGGCGGCGCGATGATCGTGACGGCCGATCATGGCAATTGCGAATTGATGGTCGATCCGGTGACCGGCGGGCCGCATACGGCGCATACGACCAATCCGGTGCCGGTGATTTTGGTGGGTGGACCAGAGGGGGCAGTGCTGCGCAAGGGAGGGCGCTTGGCCGATCTGTCACCGACGCTGCTGGCGCTGATGGGGGTGGAACAGCCGCCCGAGATGACCGGGCGGAGCCTGATGCTGCCATGATCCGCGCGCTGGCTTTTGCCCTGATGTTGACGGCGCAAACCGCTTTCGCCGGGGTGGCCGATGATGCGGCGCAGGCCTCGGCTGATTTGCAGGCGGCGGTGGTCGATTTGCAGGCGGCGACGCAATCCAAAGACCGGGTGGCGGCGCTGACCAAGACGATCAAGGCCTACGAGTCTGGTCTGGGGGCATTGCGTGAGGCGTTGCGGCAGGCCGAACTGCGCGAAGCGGAATTGACGCTGCAATTGCAGGCCAAGCGCGACCGGGTGGCGCAGCTTTTGGGCGTGTTGAGCCGGATCGAGGCGGAACCGGGGCCGCTGTTGTTGCTGCATCCCGCTGGGCCTTTGGGCACGGTGCGGGCCGGGATGCTCTTGGCCGATGTAACCCCAGCCTTGCAGGCCGAGGCCAATCAGTTGAAGGGGCAGTTGACGGAACTGGCGGGGCTGCGATCCTTGCAAGAGCAGGCGGGCAAGACGCTGGGCGCGGGCTTGCAGGCGGCGCAAGAGGCGCGCTCGGCGCTGTC
>CBDUEF010000011.1:0-18749 GCA_965366095.1 uncultured Cypionkella sp.
CTTGCTGAACCCACGCGGGCATCGGCAATTGCTAGATACTTTCGCGGGGGTATCGGTTGAGGCCGCGCGTTTGGCCTGGCGGGGGCAGGCGGCGGCGCGCGAGGCTTTGGCGCGAGCCGAGGCGGCTTTAGCGCGCGCGCAGGCCGAGGAAGAATTTTTGCGCCATGCCGTCGCCGAGTTGGACAAGCTGGACCCGAAACCCGGTGAAGAGGCGGTGCTGGATGCGCGCCGCCGGTCCATGCAGGGGGCGGAAAAGATTCGCAGCGATATCGCGCGGGCGTTTTCAGCGTTGAGCGACGGGGCCGAAGGCGCGGCGCGCGATGCGCTGCGCTGGCTTGAGGGCGCGTCGGATCGGGCCGAGGGCGCGTTGGAGGCGCCGATTGCGGCCTTGAACCGCAGTTTGATTGAACTTGGTGATGCGCAAGAGGGGGTTGAGACCTGCCTGCGCCAGTTGGATTTCAACCCGCATGAGTTGGAGGCGCTGGAAGAGCGGCTGTTTGCCATTCGCGCGCTGGCCCGCAAACATTCGGTTTTGCCCGATGATCTGGGCGATTTCGCCGAGGGTTTGCGCACAAGGTTGGCCGAGATTGATGGTGGGGCGGCGGATTTGGCGCGGTTGCAGCAGGCTTTGGCCGGGGCAGAGGCGGCCTATCAGGCCGAGGCCGCGGGTTTGACCAAGCTGCGGGCAGGGGCGGCCAAGCGGCTGGACAAGGCGATGGCGGGCGAGCTTGCGCCGCTGAAAATGGAGCGGGCGCTGTTTCACACCGAAGTGGCGGCGGGGGACCCGGGGCCAGAGGGCGTGGATGCGGTAACATTTACCGTGGCGACCAATCCCGGCGCGCCCTCGGGGGCGTTGAACAAGATCGCCTCGGGCGGCGAATTGTCGCGGTTTTTGCTGGCGCTCAAGGTTTGTCTGACCGGCAACACGCCGGGGCTGACGCTGATTTTCGACGAGATAGATCGCGGCGTTGGCGGGGCTACGGAGGATGCGGTGGGGCGGCGGTTGCAGGCCCTGGCGACGCAGGCGCAGATTTTGGTGGTGACGCACAGCCCGCAAGTGGCGGCGCTGGGGCGGCATCATTGGCGGGTGGAAAAGCGGGTGACGGGCGGGCAGACGCTGTCGACCGTGACGGCGCTGTCGGATGATCAGCGCATCGAGGAAATCGCGCGGATGGTGGCGGGCGACAAGGTGACCGAGGCCGCAAGGGATGCGGCGCGGGCGTTGCTAGGGTAGCGCCACAAAGCTGAGCTGCAGCGCGCGCCACTGCGCGGCCTCGGCCACCAGAACGGCGATCAGAACGGCGCCAAAGCGCGGCAGTTCGGTGCCATCATCCCCCAGCGCGCCAGTGACGACAAAGCGTTGACGCAGCAGGGCGCGGCCGGTGCCAAGGGGCCGGATCAGGCCCTTGCCGGTGACAAGCCGGGCGCGGGCGAAGATGCCTTCGAACTCGGCCACAAACACCGCTTGCGCCGGTTTTTGGCCCTCGGCCAGTTGTCCGGTGAGGCTGAGCACTTCGGCATCCGGGGCCAAAAGCGCGGTGATGGCCCCGGCATCTTGTGCCGCGAAGGCATGGGCAAAGCTGCGGGCAAAGGTTTCGGCGGTCATTTCTGTGGCACAAGCTTTCCGGGGTTCATCAGGTTATGCGGATCAAGCGCGCGTTTGATTTGCCCCATCACAGACCAAGCGGGCCCATGTTCCGCCGCCATCAATGCCAGCTTTCCCATCCCGATGCCATGCTCGCCGGTGATGGTGCCCCCCAAGGCAAGCGCCCTTTCGCCCATCCGGTGGGCCAAGGCCTTGGCAGTGGCGATTTCTTGCGTATTTTCGGGATCAATCAACAAGATAGCGTGGAAATTGCCATCGCCGACATGGCCAAGGATCGGGCCGGGGATGCCCGATTGATCAATATCCTCGCGGGTTTCTTCAACCGCTTGGGCCAAGGCCGAGATCGGCACGCAAACATCGGTGACGATCGCAGAGGCGCCGGGGCGCGAGGCCAGAATGGCCGGATAGGCGGCGTGACGCATTTTCCACAGCGCGCTGCGGTCTTCCTGTGCCGAGGCCCAGACAAAGCCGCGCGAGCCGAAATCATCGGCGATCTGGCCAAAGCGCTGTGCCTGTTCGTTTACACCCGCCGGGGTGCCGTGAAATTCGACCATCAATTGCGGGGTCAGCGGCAGGGTGGTGCCGGAATAGGCGTTGCAGGCGGCGACCGAGGCTTGATCCAGAAACTCGATCCGTGCCAGAGGAATGCCCGATTGGATGGTGGCGATCACGCAATCCACCGCCTGAGCCATGGTGGCAAAGGCGCAGGTGCCGGCAACAACGGCCTCGGGCTGGCCATGCAGGCGCAGGGTGAGTTCGGTGATCAGGCCGAGGGTGCCTTCGGAGCCGACCATCAGCGCGGTCAGGTCATAGCCCGCCGAGGATTTCGGCGCGGATGACCCGGTGCGCAGGGTGCGACCACCTGCCAGCACCACCTCAAGCCCCAGAACATTGTCGCGCATGGTGCCATAGCGAATCGCCATGGTGCCCGAAGCGCGGGTTGAGGCCATGCCGCCAAGGCTGGCATTTGCGCCGGGATCGACAGGAAAGAACAGCCCGGTATCGCGCAACTCTTCATTCAGGCGCTGGCGCAGCAAGCCGGGTTGCACGACCACCAGCATATCTTCGGGGTAGACCGCCAGAACCTTATCCATCCGCGAGAAATCGATGGTGACGCCGCCATTCACCGCCAGCGCATGGCCCTCAAGCGAGGTGCCCGCGCCCCAGCCGATCATCGGGATGGCATGGCTGGCGCAGATGGTGGCGATACGGGCGACGTCTTCGGTGCTTTCGGGAAAAGCCACGGCGTCGGGCGGATTGGCGTGGATGTGGGATTCGCTTTGCGCGTGATGTTGCAACAAGGCGGGCGCGGTGGAGAGCCGCTCGCCAAGGAAATCGCGCAATTGGGTCAGGGCATCGGTCAGGGCCATGGGGCGGGTGTAGCGGTTTGGAAAGCGGCTGCCAAGCGGTCAAGCGTTGGCGGCAGTCGCCATCACAGTGGCAAGGTCGCCGTAGCCGGTAAAGCGGCGCTGATAGGCCAACCCGAGGCGGCGGGCGCAATCCTCGGCCTTGGCATCCAGCGCCGGATCATTGGTTTGGGCCTGATAGATCAGGTCGGTGTAATTGCCAAAATACATATCGCGCAGCTCGGGGTGGCGATCGAGGCCCATGGGGCGCCAGACGAAAGCATCAAATTGCCGGACCAGAAAATCGGTGAGGTAAAACGCGGTAAATTCGGAATCGAGGTGTTTTGCGAAGGTATCATTGCCTTCAAAAAACGAATAGCAATGCGGGCCTGCGATCATCTCGACGCCCAGTTCCTTGCACTTTTCCTGCAATATGCCGCCTGTGCCGCAATCGGCATAAAGAATGAAGATCGAGCCGTAAGTATCACGGTTTTCGATCACCGTTTTGGCCACGGCATCGGTGATTTTCTCGGGGTAGAGGTGCAGATTTGCGGGCAGGCATTGCAGATCTAGGTGATCCCAGGCGTTCAGGCGTTTCAGTGCCATCACCTCATGCGCAAGGGCGCCGCAAGCGATCAGCAGAACCCGGCCCTCACCGCTGGGGGCCAAGCCTTGTTCGGTCAGGGTGGTATCGTTCAGCGCCAAGACAGGCCCCGAACCGCTGCCGCCCCGATCAGCGCGCCCAGCATCAGCCAGACCAGCGGAATGTTCCAGGCAAGCGTCAGGGCGATTGAAGCCCCGGCGGCAAGGATGACGGCGGCGATCAGCAACAGAAAATGTGGTAACGGCATGGCAGGTCCTCCCTCATCTTCAATCTGGCGATGAAAAAGCCCCGGAACAAGTCCGGGGCGAGATCAATTTTTCCTGAGCGGTCAAAACAACCGGCGCTTAGACGTTGGGGCGATTGTGTTTGCGCGCAACGTATTGCTTGGCGGTTTCCACCGCAACAGCGGCATCGCGGCAATAGGCATCGGCGCCGATGGCCTTGCTGAACTCTTCGTTCAGGGGCGCGCCGCCGACCAGCACGATATAATCATCGCGCATGCCTTTTTCCTTGAGCGTGTCGATCACCACTTTCATATAGGGCATCGTGGTGGTCAGCAGGGCCGACATGCCAAGGATATCGGGCTGTTCGGATTCCAGCGCCGCAAGGTATTTCTCGACCGAGTTGTTGATGCCAAGGTCTTTCACCTCAAAGCCCGCACCTTCCATCATCATGCCGACAAGGTTCTTGCCGATGTCATGGATATCGCCTTTGACGGTGCCGATAACCATTTTGCCCATGCGCGGCGCGCCGGTGGCGATCAACAGCGGCTTGAGGATGAACATGCCGCCTTTCATCGCATTGGCGGCCAGCAAGACTTCGGGCACAAACAGGATGCCATCGCGGAAGTCGGCGCCAACGATGGTCATGCCGGCGACAAGGGCCTTGGTCAGCGCGTCATAGGGGGCCCAACCGCGTGAGATCAGGATGTTGACGCCCTCTTCGATCTCTTCCTTCAGACCGTCATAAAGGTCGTCGTGCATTTGCAGCACCAGCTCGTCGTCGGACAGTTCGGAAAGGATGATTTCGTCGTCGGCCATGTTGGGCACTCCTTGGGCGGTTACATGAGTGAATGATACCAAAGCGACCTTGGGACTTTTCGAATAGCGACATGCGCCGGGTGAAAGCCGACAGAGGGCGGGAATGGGGGAGAAATCTCTTGGAAATGTTGCCTGAATGTTCCATATTCGGGCGATGGATCAGCCAGAGTCAACTTTGCGGCCAGAACTGCGGCTGCGCGGGCGCGGCGCCGCTGGTAATGCGGTGGGGCGGTTTGAGCCGGAAACGCGGGTGGTGGTGGATGATGGCTGGGGCCTGCCCGAAGAGCGGATGCTGCGCACCGAGGTGCGGCTGGAGGTGCCGCGTTCGGCGATCAGTTACAACGCCTCGCCTGATCTGCCGTTTGACCGCTCGATCAACCCCTATCGCGGCTGCGAGCATGGCTGCATCTATTGCTATGCGCGGCCCAGCCATGCGTTTTTGAACCTGTCGCCGGGGTTGGATTTCGAGACGCGGCTGATTGCGCGGCCGGGAATTGGCGCGGTGCTGGAGCGCGAGTTGCGGCGCAAATCCTATAGGGTGGCGGTGATGGCGATCGGCACCAACACCGACCCCTATCAGCCGATCGAGGCCGAGAATCGGGTGATGCGTGAGCTGTTGGAGGTTTTGGCCGCCTTCAACCACCCGGTGGCGATCACCACCAAGGGCGCGCTGATCGAGCGTGACATTGATATTCTGGCGCCGATGGCGGCCAAGGGATTGGTTCGGGTGGGGGTTTCGATGACAACGCTGGATGCGGTATTGTCGCGCAAGATGGAGCCGCGCGCGCCGGCGCCTGCCCGGCGGCTGGCGATGATAAGGGCGTTGGTGGCGGCGGGGGTCGAGGTGCGGCTGATGCTGGCCCCGGTGGTGCCGGGGCTGACCGATGCGGAAATGGAGCCGATTATGGCCGCAGCACAGGCGGCGGGGGCGACGTCGGCCAGCTATATCGGCTTGCGGCTGCCGCGCGAGGTGTCGGGGTTGTTTCAAGACTGGTTGGCGCAGCATTACCCAGACCGCGCCGCCAAGGTGATGGGCCGGGTGCGCGAGTTGCATGGCGGCAAGGATTATGACGCGGATTTCTCCCGCCGCATGAAGGGGCGCGGGGTTTGGGCCGATCTTATGGCCAGCCGGTTCAAGGTGGCGCTGGCAAGGTTGGGGATGGATCACCGCAGGCCGGCGCTACGCTGCGATCTGTTCAGGGCGCCTGCGGGGGATCAGTTGGGGTTTGATCTATAGGCCGGGGCAAGCCCGACCCAAGGCGCCGTTTTGCGGGCGCAGGGCTGTGGCAAGGGCCGGGAGCCTCCGGCGGGGATATTTGAAGGACAGATGAAATCGGGGCGTTAGCCGCGACGGCCCCGGCGTTCGCGTTTGGGATCGCCCGAGGTGTCGCCGGTGCCATCGGAGGCCGAGGAGAAGCCGCCGAGTTTGGCCGTGATGTCTTCGGGTGAGGGCATCGGGCCGCGTGGGCGCGTATCGAGGGCGGCGCGCATGGCGCGCAGATGTTCGGGCATGGTGCCGCAGCAGCCGCCGATGATGCGCACTCCGGCATCACGGGCGAGAACGGCGTATTCGGCCATCAATTCGGGTGTGCCATCGTAATGGATATGGCCGTCATGGTATTTCGGGATTCCGGCGTTGCCCTTGGCAATCAGCGGCAGGGCAGGGTGGGCAGAGGCAAAGCCGAGCATGGTGCGCATCAGGTCGGACGCTCCGACGCCGCAATTGGCACCAAAGGCCAGCGGTGGATTGGCAAGGCCCGCGACCATCTCGGCCATTCCTGCCGAGGTCATGCCCATCATGGTGCGCCCGGCGGTATCGAAACTCATGGTGCCGCACCAGGGCATGCCGGCAAGGCGCGCGGCCTCGGCGGCGGCTTTGTATTCTTCGGGGGCGGAGATGGTTTCCACCCAAAGCACATCGGCGCCGCCCTCTTTCAGGCCCTCGGCCTGTTCGTGGAACATCTCTACCGCCGCTGCATGGGTGAGCGTGCCCATGGGTTCGAAAATCTCACCTGTCGGGCCGACTGAGCCTGCAACGACCACCGGGCGGCCTGCGGCATCGGCGACCTCGCGCGCAAGGCTGGCACCGATGCGGTTCAATTCGCGCACCCGGCCCTGGGCCTGATGCAGTTTCAGGCGGGAGGCATTGCCGCCGAAGGTGTTGGTCAGGAAGATGTCGGAGCCGGCATCGACCGCGCCACGATAAAGCGTGCGGATGTTGTCGGGCCTGTCGGTGTTCCAGAACTCGGGCGGCTCACCCGCCTCAAGCCCCATGTTGAACAGGTTGGTGCCGGTGGCGCCATCGGCCAAAAGCCAGTCGCGGCTGGCGAGCAGTTTGGACAGAGCGTCAAGCGACATCGGGGAACCTCGGGCTGTGGGGAATTTCAGTCTTTTGATGTGCCACGGCTGTTACGCAGAGGCAATTCGATAATCTGCATGGTTTCGTTCGATCCGGCGCATTTGGGGCGGGACTGCAAAGGGCCGCCGCTTGCCGGGGCGGCCCGAAATCTTGCGGCCTTGGCCGATGTTCAGATTTCGCTCATCAATTGGGCTTTGGCGACGGGGGCGAGTTCGGCCAGTTTGGCGCGAATGGCCTCGGCGCTGGATTTGGCCCCCAGATCGGCAGCGACTTTGCGCACCACATCCTCGGAGCCCGCTTCTTCGAAATCAGCCGTGACGACTTCCATCGCATAGGCGGCGGCGGCATCTCCGGTTTTGCCCATCAGATCGGCAGCCCAAAGCCCCAGCAGTTTGTTGCGGCGGGCTTCGGCGCGGAACTGCATTTCCGAATCATGGGCGTATTTGTTTTCAAAGGCGTTTTCGCGATCATCGAAAGTGGTCATTGGGCTGGCCCCTTGCTGTGGTGGTTATACGTTCCCCATATGCCCTTGCAGGCGCTTCACTGCAAGGGCGCGCAACATTGCGCCGCCAATGTAGCGTGAAAATGTGCCTGCGGCGTTAAAATTGCGCCCCGATCCGTCGGGCCATTTGCCCTAAAACCGGGGCGAGGTTGGCGCGCTGGGCAAGCGGCTTTACAGCTTTATTGCCAAAGGCAGCGCCTGAAGGCCAAGCCCCTGCCTTGTGGCAGCGGCAGGCTTGCCGTATAGGCTGCATGAGACAGCTTGGGGCGGCGTTTTGCCGTCCCTGACTGTATTGCAGGGATGGGTTCATGGCGCGGCGCAAAAAGGTATATGAGGGCAAGGCCAAGATCCTTTATGAGGGGCCAGAGCCGGGCACCTTGATCCAGTATTTCAAGGATGACAGCCGCCCCACCGCCGAGGATGCCAAGCCCGCCGCCATCGAGGGCAAGGGCGTGTTGAACAACCGGCTGTCGGAATTTTTCATGAACGGGTTGAATGCCATTGGCGTTCCGACGCATTTTATCCGCCGGATCAATATGCGCGAGCAATTGGTGCGGATGGCCGAGATCATTCCCTTGGAAATCGTTGTGCGCAATTTTGCCGCAGGTGGATTGTCCGAGCGGTTGGGCATTCCCGAAGGCATGCCGTTGCCGCGTCCGATTGTCGAATATTACTATATGGATGACCGGCTGTCTTCGCCCTTGGTTGCCGAAGAGCATATCGTGGCTTTTGGCTGGGCCAGCCAGCAGGATTTGGACGATATGATCGCGCTGGCGCTGCGGGTGAATGATTTCATGTCGGGGGTGATGCTGGGCGTGGGCGTGCGTCTGGCCGATTTTCGCATCGAGGTTGGGCGGATCTGGGAGGGCGATTTCATGCGCCTGATTATCGCCGATGAGATCAGCCCAGACAGTTGCACCCTTTGGGATCTGCGCGGGCTGGGCGACAAGGGCGATGGCGCGCCGGCAGCCGAGCCGGGGCCCTTGGCCGATGTTTACGCCGAACTTGCACGCCGCTTGGGCGTGATGCCGTCGAATGTGACGCATCCGTTGAAGCCGACGCTGATCAATTAGGGGCGGTTTTGAGGTGGCGGGCGCGGGCCGGTGGCGCTGCCGCCTTGAATGTGGGCCAAGAGAAGATTTTGCTCATTGCTCGCCGATCTCTTGCCGTTCAACGCCAGTCGCGTTAAGGCATCGGCAACCCGATCCCTTGCGCGTCAACCTTGGAGAATCCGATGAAAGCCCGAGTCACAGTCATGTTGAAATCCGGCGTGTTGGATGTGCAGGGTGAGGCGGTGCGGCATGCCTTGGGAACGCTGGGCTTTGCGGGCGTCAATGGCGTGCGTCAGGGCAAGGTGATCGAGCTTGATCTGGCCGAAACCGATGCAAAGGCGGCCGAGGCGGCGGTCAAGGCGATGTGTGACAAGTTGCTCGCTAATACCGTGATCGAAAGCTACCACGTCGCGTTGATCTGATCCACTCGGAGCCCTGCCATGAAAGCCGCTGTCGTCACCTTCCCCGGGTCCAATTGTGATCGTGATCTGGCTGTCGCCTTTGAGCGGGCGGGCTTTGAGCTGGTGCGGGTTTGGCATAAGGATGCCAGCCTGCCGCATGGGGTGGATGTGGTGGGGGTGCCGGGGGGCTTTTCCTTTGGCGACTATCTGCGCTGTGGGGCGATTGCGGCGCAATCCCCGATTGCCGGGGCGATCAAGGACCATGCCGCGCGGGGCGGATATGTGTTGGGCATTTGCAACGGCTTTCAGGTGCTGACCGAGATGGGGCTGCTGCCGGGCGCGTTGATGCGCAATGCCGGGTTGAAATTTGTCTGCAAGCGTGTGGGCTTGCGGGTGGAAACCACCAACAGCGCCTTTACAGCCGATTATGGCCGCGGGCAGGAAGTCAGCTTTCCGGTGGCGCATCACGATGGCAATTACACCATTGATGCCGAGGGTTTGGCGCAATTGCAGGGTGAGGACCGCATCGCCTTTACCTATATGAACAATCCCAACGGCTCGATGGCCGATATTGCGGGCGTGCTTTCGGCCAATCGTCGGGTGCTGGGCCTGATGCCGCATCCCGAGCGGGCGGTGGAGCCAATTCACGGCGGCACCGATGGCGCGCGGATGTTTGCGGCCCTTATGGGCGGGATGGCGCTGGCCTGAGCGCGGCTTGCTTGAGGCAGGCCCGGCGCGCGCCTAAAGTCAGAGCATGTACGACAGACCCACCAATGTAACCAACGATCCACTTCCCGGCTCTGGCTGGTGGTTGCGGCTTGTTGTCACCTTGTTGATTTTGTTGGCGATTGGGACGGTTTTGGTGACGAACCGCTGGTTGAGTGAGCGGTTCACCGAAACCACGCGCAACCGGGCCGAATTGCGGTTGGCGCTTTATTCGGGCAACGTGCTTTCTGAATTGCAGCGCGCCTCGGTGGTGCCGCTGCTGTTGGCCGATGATCCTGCAATCCGGGATGCGCTGATCAAGGGCAGTTTTGCCGATACCACGCTGCGGCTTATTCAGGTTCAGGGCGAGATCGGCGTGGCCTCGATCTTGCTTTTGGATGCGGATGGTCGGGCGGTTGGGGCGACCAATCGCAATCTGCTTGGGTCAAACCATCGGGCGGCGACCTATTTTGTTGATGCGCAGCGCACCAAGGACACCGTGTTTTCGGCGGCGGCGCGCGAGGGTGGTGGCTTTGATTTCACCTATTCGCGCGTGGTTCATGCAGATGGCCGCCCGATTGGGGTGATCGTGGTGGCGGTGGATCTGGTCAAGCACGAGCGGGCTTGGTCGGGGCTGCAAGATGCGGTGGTGGTGACGGATAGCACCGGAATTGTGCTGCTGGCGACGCAACCGGTTTGGCGCGGCAAGCTGATCAGCGATGCCCTGAAGCCGACCGATACCACCTCGGCCTTTGGCCGGGCGTTGAAGGGGGCGGCAGACTGGGCGCAAAATCCGCCCGATGCCTATGTGTCAGGCGAGGCGGTGTTGCGCACCGAGGCGCGGGTGCCGTTTCGTGGGTGGCGGATGGTGACCTTTACGGCCTATGATTCGGTGCGCGAGCGGGTGAATGGCGTGATCGCGTTAGAGATCATGGGTTTTGCCATTCTGGCGGCGCTGACCTTTTACATGCTATCGCGGCGGGCCTGGTCGCAGTCGATCTCGTTCCAGCGCGAGTCGGCCGAGTTGCGGTTGTTGAACGCGCGGTTAAGCCGCGAGATTGCCGAGCGCGAAAAGGTGCAGAAAAACCTTGAGGTGGCCGAGTTGACGCTGGCGCAATCGTCGAAACTGGCGGCTTTGGGTGAGATGTCGGCGGCGGTCAGCCATGAGTTGAACCAACCGCTTGCCGCGATGAAAACCTATCTGGCGGGCGCGCGGCTGTTGTTGCAGCGCAAGCGGCCTGATGAGGCGTTGTCGTCGTTTCAGCGGATTGATGATCTGATTGACCGGATGGGCGCGATCACGCGGCAATTGAAATCCTATGCCCGCAAGGGCGGTGAAGCCTTTGAAGCGGTGGATTTGCGAAGCTGCCTGTCTTCGGCTTTGGCAATGATGGAGCCGCAGTTAAAGCTGCGCGTGGTGCGGATATCGCGGGTGGTGCCGCGTCAGCCGGTGATGGTGATGGCCGATCGCATCCGGCTGGAGCAGGTGATCATCAACCTTTTGCGCAACGCCTTGGATGCGACCAAGGATGTGGCGGTGCCGCAGATTGATCTGTTGCTGGCCATGGGCGAGACCGCGACCCTGTCGGTGCGCGACAATGGCCACGGGATCAGCGAGCTCGATAACCTGTTCGAGCCGTTTTACACGACGAAAAAGCCCGGAGAGGGTGTGGGGCTGGGCCTTGCGATTTCCTCTGGGATTGTCACCGACCTTGGTGGTCGGTTGACGGCGCGCAATGCCGAAGGTGGCGGCGCGGTGTTTGAGATGCAACTGCCCCGTTTGGGCAAAGAAGAAGCAGCAGCATGACAAGGGTGATGATATGGCGCGCGCAATGAAAGTGGCGATTGTCGATGATGAGGCGGATATGCGGGCCTCGATCAGCCAATGGCTGGCGCTGTCGGGGTTTGATACCGAAACCTATCCCTCGGCCGAAGAGGCGCTAAAGGCAATCGGCGCGGATTTCGCCGGGGTGGTGGTGTCGGATATCAAGATGCCGGGCATGGATGGGATGGCGTTTCTGAAACGTCTGATGGGCATGGATTCGGGTCTTCCGGTGATCATGATCACCGGGCATGGCGATGTGCCGATGGCGGTTGAGGCGATGCGGGTGGGGGCGTTCGATTTTCTGGAAAAGCCCTTCAACCCCGACCGGATGACCGAATTGGCCAAGCGCGCCACGCAGGCGCGGCGGATGACCCTGAACAACCGCGCCCTGCGCCGTGAGTTGTCGGATGGATCGGTTTTGATGAAAAAGCTGGTCGGTTCCAGCCCGGTGATGGAGCGGCTGCGCGAGGATATTCTTGATCTGGGCCAAGCCGATAGCCATGTGCTGATTGATGGCGAAACCGGAACCGGCAAAACCTTGGTGGCCCATGCCTTGCATGCAGTGGGGCCAAGGGCGGGGCGCAAGTTCGTGACCATCTCTTGTGCGGCCTGGTCCGAGGATCAGATGGTGGCGAAGCTGTTCGGCCCCGGCGAAGATGGGGCAATTCCGCTGGTGGAAGAGGCGCGCGGCGGCACGCTTTGTCTTGAGGATATCGAAGCGCTGAGCCATGCGCTGCAATCACGGCTGTTGGCGCTGATCAATGATCAGGGCACCCCACCCGAAACCCGGATCATCGCGATTTGCAACGGCCATGCGCCCGATAAAACCCTGGAAGACGAGCTGCGCCCGGATCTGTTTTACCGGCTGGGCGCAATGACAATCATCTGCCCGCCGCTGCGCACGCGCGGCGAGGATATTCTGACGCTGTTCACCCGCGCGAGCGAGCAATTCGCCGAGGAATACGGCTGCGAAGCCCCTCAGGTGACGGCGCAAGAGGCGGCGCAATTGTTGCAAGCACCCTGGCCCGGAAATGTGCGCCAGTTGGTGAATATTTCCGAACGTGCGGTGCTGCAAAATCGCCGCGGCTCTGGCTCGATTGCCTCCTTGCTGATGGCCGATAACGAGGCGGCGGGGCCGGCGCTGACCACCGAAGGCAAGCCGTTGAAGGATTACGTCGAATCCTTTGAGCGCATGCTGATCGATAACACCATGCGCCGCCACAAGGGCTCTATCACGGCGGTGATGGACGAGTTGTGTCTGCCGCGCCGGACCCTGAACGAGAAGATGGCGAAATACGGTTTGCAGCGCCAGGATTACGTTGGCGCGGCGTGATCGGCAGGCGTGGGGCGTGAAATATGGCCTTGCGCAAAATCAGCCATTGTCATGCAAGGGCGTTTGCCCTTAGGATTGCACCAAGCGGTTTTCCGCCAAGAAATTCTCCATTCAAGGTAGCCTGATGCGTTCTTCGCGCGGCTGCGCGGGTGGTCGGATCGATCCAAAAGATCGAAGAGCTACCCTTCAAGCCTTTGGCTGAAAAGGGTTTTATAAGGTGGAGGGTGTAAGCCCTCCAGACGTGAACCGCGATGATGAGCGCGACATTGGCAAATTTCGGCAAGGAGCGTCCACTGGGCGCGGCCTGTCGTTTTGCGTTGTGCAGCACCGCCCGAACAAGCCGCCCTCAAACGCCTGTCCCCCGCTCCGGTCCGCCGGGGCGACGCTTGCGTTCAGGGCGCAATGGATTGATATGTCAAAGAAAATGCTTATTGATGCAACCCATGCGGAAGAAACCCGCGTGGTCGTTGTTGACGGAAACAAGGTTGAAGAGTTCGACTTTGAAACAGTAAACAAGCGCCAGCTTGCCGGTAATATCTATTTGGCCAAGGTGACACGGGTAGAGCCGTCGTTGCAGGCGGCCTTTGTCGATTACGGCGGCAACCGGCACGGATTTCTGGCCTTTGCCGAAATTCACCCCGATTATTACCAAATCCCGGTGGCCGACCGCAAAGCGCTGTGGGAGGGGAAACGCGCGGCCGGGGGGCCGGAGGAGGGGAAGGAAACCCGCCGCGCCCGCCGCGCCCCGCGTCCGCGCTCTGCGGCACGGGCCGAGTCCGCTGCTGCAGATGCCGTGGTAAGCGGCGAAATCAGCGGCATGGATGTGGTTGATCTTGGCGAGGAAACCGGTGCGGATGCGCTGGTGGAAACCTCGCGTTCGGATGACCGCGATCATTCGGGCCAAGAGACCGGCGCGCAAGAAAACGGCGGGCAGGATCAGGCCGAAGCGCCTGCGCCCTATCGCGCCATGGATCACGCCTCGGACACCGATGAGGAAATCGAATCGATTGCCGAAGAGGACGTCGCTGAAGAGATCAGCCAGCCGCGCCGCCCGCGTGCGCGTCGCTACAAGATCCAGGAAGTGGTCAAGGTGCGCCAGATCATGCTGGTGCAGGTGGTCAAGGAAGAGCGCGGCAACAAGGGTGCGGCGCTGACAACCTATCTGTCGTTGGCGGGCCGCTACTGCGTTTTGATGCCCAACACCGCGCGTGGGGGTGGCATCAGCCGCAAGATCACCCAAGCCGCCGACCGCAAAAAGCTGAAGGAAATCGCCCAAGAGATCGAAGTGCCGGATGGCGCGGGTCTGATCATCCGCACCGCAGGCGCCAAGCGCACCAAGCCGGAAATTCGGCGCGATTACGAATATCTGATGCGCCTGTGGGAGCAGGTTCGCGAGCTGACGCTGAAATCTATCGCGCCCGCCGCGATCTATGAGGAAGGCAACCTGATCAAACGCTCGATCCGCGATCTTTACAGCCGCGAGATTGACGAGGTGCTGGTGGAGGGCGAGGCGGGCTATCGCACCGCCAAAGACTTCATGCGCATGATCATGCCAAGCCACGCCAAATCGGTGCAGCGCTACACTGAGCAGATGCCGCTTTTCGCGCGCTTTCAGGTGGAAAGCTATCTTGCTGGCATGTTCAACCCGACAGTGCAGTTGAAATCGGGCGGCTATATCGTGATCGGGATCACCGAGGCGCTGGTGGCCATCGACGTGAACTCGGGTCGCTCAACGCGTGAAGGCTCGATCGAGGACACGGCGCTGAAGACCAACCTTGAGGCCGCCGAAGAGGTGGCCCGCCAGCTGCGCCTGCGCGATCTGGCCGGTCTGATCGTGATCGACTTTATCGACATGGAAGAGCGGCGCAACAATCTGTCGGTTGAGAAGCGGTTGAAAGACAAGCTGAAAACCGACCGCGCCCGCATTCAGGTGGGCCGGATTTCCGGCTTTGGCCTGATGGAGATGTCGCGCCAGCGCCTGCGCCCCGGCATGTTGGAAAGCACCACCCAGCCTTGCGCGCATTGCCATGGCACGGGCCTGATCCGCTCGGACGACAACCTTGGTTTGCAGGTGTTGCGCGCTCTGGAAGAAGAAGGCACGCGCAAACGCTCGAAAGAGGTGCTGCTCAAGGCGCCGATTGGGATTGTGAACTTCTTGATCAACCAAAAGCGCGAGCATATCGCGATGATCGAGGCGCGCTATGGCATGGCGGTGCGGATCGAATGCGATCCGGCGCTGATCAGCCCTGACTATAGCCTTGAAAAGTTCAAGACCGCCACGCGCTTTGTGCCGGAACCCTCGGCGGTGATCTCGGGCAATGCCTCGATGATGGGCGCGCCGGTGGCGGAAGAGGATGATGATTTCGTCGAAGAGGATATCGACGAGGTGGAAGAGGCGGAAGACGTGGTTGAGGCCAATGAGCAGCCCGCCGCAACCGAGGCCGCTGGCGAAAACGGCAATGGCAAGAAAAAGCGCCGTCGGCGTCGTCGCCGCAAAGGGGGCAATGGTGGCGCTGATGCGGCTGCGACTGAGGGCGCAGACGATGAGAGCGATGAGGCCGAGACCGACGACGAGGCCGTTGCGGCCCCGGTTGAAACTGCGCCGGCGCCCAAGCGGACCCGGGTGCGCGGCACGCGCGCCGTGGCCAAAGCCGAACCAGAGGCGGCAGGTGCCGAGACGGTGGCAGAATTGGTTGCGGATGAGGCCAAGCCCAAAGCGGCCCGCCGCAGCCGGTCGCGCAAGCCTTCCGTGACTGAAGCCGTCGTAGGTGAGGTCGCAGTTGACGCTGTCGCCGAGCCGGTGGAAAAGCCCAAACGCAGCCGGGCGCGCAAACCGGCGCCGATGGCCGAGGTGGTGGCCGTTGAATCGCCCGTCGTTGAGCCGGTGGTTGTGGCTGTGGCGGAGCCCGTTCAGGCCGAGCCAGTGCAGGTTGAGGCGGCTTTCCCACAGGATCCGGCGCTGAATGAGGCGCCCTTGGTGGTTGAAGAACCCGAGACCAAAGCCGAAGATGGCCCGCCCAAGCCCAAGCGCAAAGGCTGGTGGTCTTTGGGCCGCTAAGACATTCGGGCGGCAGGGAAACCTGCCGCCCGTTTCATTTGCAGCGGATGAAATAGGTGTTGGGTTCCGGGCTTTCCAGAAACTGGTGCCCGCTTTCGGTGCAAAAATGCGGTAGATCAATCGCAGCCATTTTATCGGTGGCCAGAACCTTTAGCACTTGCCCCGGCGCCATCGACAGCAACCGCTTGCGCGCCCGCAAAACCGGCAGCGGGCAAAGCAGCCCGGCGCAATCCAATTCGACATCGAAATCCATCTTTGGCCCCTTTCTAGGGGTGATAGCCGGGCGGGGGGCGTTAAGGCGAGTCCAAAAGGTCGCACAGGGAAGTGACCGCTTGAAACGTGACATTGGCGACAAACCCGTTAGACAGGAAAAAAAGGAGCGCGCATGTTCGGGATCGAGTTGATTGACGCCAGCCTATTGCCGGCGATCATGGTGGCTGTGGTGGCGGGGTTGTTGTCGTTTCTAAGCCCCTGTGTGCTGCCGATTGTGCCGCCCTATCTGGCCTATATGTCGGGGATTTCGATGGGCGAGATGCGGCAGGGGCGCTCGCCGATCATCGCGGCGGCGTCTTTCGTGCTGGGCCTCTCGACGGTGTTCTTGCTGATGGGGGCGGCGGCCTCGGCGCTGGGCAAGTTCTTTTTGGTCAATTCCAACATCTTTTCAACGCTTTCCGCGGTTGTGGTGATGATTTTCGGCGCGCATTTTGTCGGCGTGTTTCGCATTGGCCTGTTTGATCGCGAGATGCGGCTGGATGCCGGGGATCGCGGTGGCTCGGTGCTGGGGGCCTATGTTTTGGGCCTTGCCTTTGCCTTTGGCTGGACGCCCTGCAACGGGCCGCAACTGGGCACCATCCTGTCAATCGCCGCGCAAGACGGAAATATCGGGCGCGGCATGGTGCTGCTGGGGTTTTATGCGGCGGGCCTTGGGATTCCGTTTTTGCTGGTGGCTGCGTTTTTCGTGCGCCTCACACCCTTGGTCAATTTCATGAAGCGGCACACCGACCGGATCGAAAAGATCATGGGGCTGCTTTTGTGGACCATCGGTTTGATGATGCTAACCGGGGGGCTATCGGATTTTTCCTATTGGATATTGGAAAACGTGCCGTTTTTGGCCTCGCTTGGCTAGGTTTTCCCCTGAAAATGCCTGATTTCTCTGCCATGGTGGCGGCAGGAGACCATGATGCCCGATGTTTTGCCCGACGATCCTGCCCGAACCGGCTTTCGCCGCAGGGTGTTTTATATTCCGGGCTATGATCCGATCCACCCGCGCCGTTACCGCGAGTTATATCGAACCGAGGGCAAGGCGCAGGCGAAGATCTCCGGCTATCAGATTGATTTGAAGCCGAAAAAGGTTAAAGGTCCATATGGTTGGCATGTGACAGGGCAGATCGACGGCGCTGTCGCCGAGGCGGATGTCGAGGTGTTGGTCTGGTCGGATATCGTGAAATCCTCGATGGAGCGCGGGATCGCGGGCACCTATGTGCAACTGGCGCGCACGGCTTGGGCCTATATCGGCTCGGGGGCGCTGTTTCGGCTGGCGGGGTTGCGCAAGGGGCCGATGATTGCGGCGCTTTATCCGATTGTGTTCCTGCTGGTGCAGCTTTTGATCGCTTGTCTGGCAGGCTGGGGGCTTTATCGTTTGGGCGCTTTACTGCATCCCGCGTTGGGCGCTGGGCTGGCGCTGGGGCTGATCTGGGCGATGCTGAGGGCGTTCAAGCGCTGGGATAACAAGGTTTTTGCCTATTATCTGATGCATGATTACGCCTATTCGGCGCAGTTCAAGGGCGCCAATCCGCCAGAATTAGAGGCGCGGATGGCCGAATTTCGCACCGCAATCGCCGAGGCGATGAGCGGCGGTTTTGATGAGGTTTTGGTGGTTGGCCACTCGTCTGGCGCGCATCTGGCGGTGTCGATCCTGTCTGATCTGATCCGCGCGGGGCTGCCCGATCAGCGCCCGGTGCTGTCGTTTCTGTCGCTGGGCCAGGTGGTGCCGATGGTGTCATTCTTGCCGGAAGCGCGGCGGTTGCGCGGCGATCTGCACTTTCTTTCGGCGCGGGGCGAGTTGACTTGGGGGGACGTGACCGCCCCCGGCGATGGCTGCGCCTTTGCGCTTTGCGATCCGGTTGCGGTGTCGGGGGTGGCGCCTGCGGATAAGAAATGGCCGCTGGTGATCTCGGCCGCTTTCACACAAACGCTTAGCCCCGAGCGTTGGAAGGACCTGCGCTGGCGGTTTTTTCGGCTGCATTTTCAATACCTTTGCGCCTTTGACCGCCCCGGCGATTACGATTATTTCCGCATCACGGCAGGTGCTGCAACACTGGCCGAGCGCTATCAGGGCCGGGCTGCGTCAAAAAGCCGGATCGAACGCGCGGCCTCAGGCTATAGAACCATGGTATGATCCCACCCAAACCCACTCCCCGGCCTGATCGCGTGTCTTTGCTGCAATACCTGCGGCTGTTTCGCGCCGATATCCTGTCGGCGCAACCGGCGCGGCTGTATCGGGCCTGGATGGCCGAGTTCAAGACGCCATTTTTCCGCTCCTATATGTGCAATGATCCGGCGCTGGTGAACCGGGTTCTGGTCGAGCGGCCCGATGATTTCCCGAAATCAAACCGCATCCGCGAGGGGTTGAACCCGCTCTTGGGCAATTCGGTTTTCGTCACCAATGGCGAGGTTTGGAAGCGGCAGCGGCGGATCATTGATCCGGCGTTTGAGGGCGGACGGCTGCGCGATACTTTTCCCGCGATGCTGGCGGCGGGGCAGGCGGCGGTGGCGCGAATGCCGCAAGGCGTGGTCGAGGTGGAAGAGGAAATGAGCCATGCGGCGGCGGATGTGATTTTCCGCACGTTGTTTTCGATCCCGATCGAGAATGAGGTGGCGGGGGCGGTGTTTGCCGAATTCCGCACCTATCAGCGCAC
>CBDUEF010000012.1:0-18738 GCA_965366095.1 uncultured Cypionkella sp.
CAAGATCCCCGGCGGTTTCTTCAAACGTGAAGCGCGCCCTTCGGAGAAAGAGACGCTGACATCGCGTCTGATCGACCGTCCGTGCCGCCCGCTGTTCGTTGAGGGCTTCAAGAACGAAGTTCTGGTGATGGCCACCGTGCTGTCGCATGATCTGGAAAACGATCCCGATATCGTCGCCATGATCGCCGTTTCGGCAGCGCTGACGATTTCCGGCGTGCCGTTCATGGGCCCGATTGGTGCTGCCCGCGTGGGCTTTACCGGCGGCAACTATGTGCTGAACCCGACCGTCGACGACATGCAAAACCTGCGCAACAACCCCGACCAGCGGCTTGATCTGGTCATCGCCGGCACCAAAGACGCCGTGATGATGGTGGAATCCGAGGCCTATGAACTGACCGAAGACGAGATGCTGGGTGCTGTCAAATTCGGCCATGCGCAAATGCAGCCGGTGATCGACCTGATTTGCGATTTCGCCGAAGACTGTGCCAAAGAGCCCTTCGACTTCCATGCGCCTGATTACGCGGATCTTTACACCCGCGTCAAAGCGGCCGGCGAGACCCAGATGCGCGCGGCTTTCGCCCTGCGTGACAAGCAAGAGCGCACCACAGCTATTTCGACAGCGGTGACTGCGATCAAGGGCGCGTTGAACGAGGCCGATCTGGCGGATGCCAACCTTGGCTCGGCGATCAAGAAACTTGAGGCTTCGATCCTGCGTGGCGACATCATCAACGGTGGTGCGCGTATTGACGGGCGTGACAACAAAACTGTGCGTCCGATTGTGTCGGAAACCGGCATCCTGCCGCGCACCCACGGCTCGGCGCTGTTCACCCGTGGCGAAACGCAGGGCTTGGTTGTGACCACTTTGGGCACTGGCGAGGATGAGCAGATCATCGACGCTTTGCACGGCAACAGCCGCTCGAACTTCCTGCTACACTATAACTTCCCTCCCTATTCGGTTGGCGAAGTGGGTCGTGTGGGCTCGCCCGGCCGTCGTGAGATTGGCCATGGCAAGCTGGCATGGCGGGCTTTGCAGGCGGTTTTGCCTGCGGCAACGGATTTCCCCTATACCATTCGTCTGGTGTCGGAAATCACCGAGTCGAACGGCTCCTCCTCGATGGCTTCGGTCTGCGGTGGCAGCTTGTCGATGATGGATGCGGGCGTTCCGCTGAAATCGCCGGTGGCTGGTGTGGCGATGGGTCTGATCTTGGAAGACGATGGCCGCTTTGCGGTTCTGACTGATATCTTGGGCGATGAAGATCACCTTGGTGATATGGACTTCAAGGTTGCAGGCACCGCCAACGGCATCACCACGATGCAGATGGACATCAAGGTTGCAGGCATCACCCCGGAAATCATGGCGCAGGCTTTGGCGCAGGCCAAGGACGGGCGTTTGCACATTCTGGGTGAGATGAACAAGGCACTTTCGGCTCCGGCTGGTTTCTCCGAATACGCTCCCAAGATTGAGACCCTGCAAATTCCAACGGATAAAATCCGTGAAGTGATCGGCTCGGGCGGCAAGGTAATCCGTGAGATTGTCGAGCTTTCCGGTGCCAAGGTTGACATCAATGACGACGGCATCATCAAGATCGCTTCGTCGGATCAGGCGGCGATCAAGAAGGCCTATGACATGATCTGGTCGATCGTGGCAGAGCCGGAAGAGGGCCATATCTACACCGGTAAAGTGGTGAAGCTGGTTGATTTCGGCGCTTTCGTGAACTTCTTCGGCAAGCGCGATGGTCTGGTGCATGTTTCCCAGATCGCCAGCAAGCGCCTGAACCATCCGAATGAAATCCTGAAAGAGGGCCAAGAGGTTAAGGTTAAACTTCTGGGCTTTGACGATCGCGGCAAGGTTCGCCTTGGTATGAAGATGGTCGATCAGGAAACCGGTCTGGAAATCGCTGAAAGTAAAGAAGACGCGGGCGCGTAAGCCATCACGAGACAGCGCAAGAAGGCCCCGGCGAAATCCGGGGTCTTTTCATTTGATGGATTCGGCCATGCATCTTGTGGTGGATCGAATAAACTATTTCCATTTAGTGTATTTGCAGGAGAGTATTCTGAATTTGCGGAGATATCGCATGATATTCCCCAAGAAATATCATTGCTTTCGTATATCCTGCCGCCCATCGTCTACTTGGGAGGCTTCTATGCGTGTTGTGATCTTGGGTGCGGGTGTGATCGGCGTGACAACTGCTTGGTATCTATCGCAGGCCGGGCATGAGGTTACAGTTCTGGAACGCCAGACCGGCCCGGCCTTGGAAACCTCTTTTGCCAATGCAGGTGAGATCAGCCCCGGCTATGCCTCGCCATGGGCTGGCCCCGGAATTCCGGCCAAGGCGATGAAATGGCTGTTGATGCGCCATGCCCCCCTGATCATTCAGCCGCGCCCGGATCTGGCCAAGATCAAATGGGTGGCGCAGATGCTGATGAATTGCACCGCCGGGGCCTATGCTATCAACAAAAGCCGGATGGTGCGGTTGGCCGAGTATTCGCGCGATTGCCTCAAGGACTTGCGCGCCGATACCGGCATTTCTTATGACGAGCGTACGCAGGGCACGTTGCAACTGTTCCGCACCCAAAAACAGGTGGATGCGGCCTATAAGGACATCGAGGTGCTCAAGGCCGATGGTGTGCCCTTTGAAGTGCTGGACCCGAGCGCCTGTGTTGCAGCCGAACCTGGACTTGCCCCCAACCTGTCGAAAATCGCCGGGGGATTGCGGCTTCCGGGCGATGAAACCGGCGATTGCTTCAAATTCACTAATACCCTTGCCGATATGGCCAAGGCTGCAGGCGTGACCTTCCGCTATGGGGTGCAGATCATCCGTTTGGAGCGGGAAGGCGACCGCATCGCTGCGGTGATAACCTCGGAGGGGCGCATCACGGCGGATAGTTTCGTGGTGGCCTTGGGCAGCTATTCTCCCAAGATGGTGGCGGCTTTTGGGATGAAACTTCCAGTCTATCCGGTAAAGGGCTATTCGATCACCGTGCCAATCATTGATGAAGACCGCGCCCCTGTCTCCACAATCATGGATGAAAGCTACAAGATTGCGATAACACGCCTTGGGAGCAGAATCCGAGTTGGAGGTATGGCGGAAATATCGGGTTTCAACAATATCTTACATGACCGCCGCCGCGAGACTTTGCAATTTTCAGTCGAGGATTTGTTCGGCGGGGCAGGCGATCAATCCCGCGCGAGTTACTGGAGCGGACTTCGCCCGATGACACCCGATGGCACTCCGATCATCGGCCGCTCAACCTTGCCAAACCTGTTCCTGAATACCGGACATGGCACGCTGGGGTGGACGATGGCGGCAGGGTCTGGGCGTGTTCTGGCGGATATGGTGTCTGGTCTGGACACAGAAATAGATACCACGGACTTGGGGTATTCGCGTTACCAACGGCGCAAAATGATCCAGGCGGCCAGCCTTCCAGCCGCCGCCTGATCCGTCTTACTTTGGCGCTTTGGCAAAGCGGAGATAGGGCAACTTGATGTCAAGCTTGCCGTATTTTGCTTCGGCCTGTTCGTTGTTCAGGCTTAGCGCGACGATCACGTCCTGACCGGGCTGCCAATTGGCAGGTGTGGCAATCGGCACGCCATCAGTTGCCTGAACCGCATCAAGTGCCCGCAGAATTTCGGCAAAATTTCGGCCCACCGACATCGGGTAGGTCATCGTCAAGCGCACTTTCTTATCGGGGCCAATGATATAAACGGTGCGAACAGTCGCCGTATTTGCAGGGCTGCGGCCCTCTTGGGGCAGGTAATACTCCGCTGGCAGCATATCATAGGCTTTGGCGACGTTCAGACTGGTGTCATCGATGATCGGGAAATCAGCCGGCGCACCGCCAAAGGCCTCAATGTCATGCTTCCACTTACCATGGTCCTCAACCGAGTCTACTGAAACGCCGATGACTTTGGTTTTGCGTTTGGCCCATTCCGCGGCCAGTTGCGCCACACCCCCAACCTCGGTTGTGCATAGTGGGGTGAAATCGGGTGGGTGGCTGAATATCAGCGCATAATGCCCATCCACCCAATCGTGGAAATGATTTTTTCCCGCCGTTGAGTCGGCGGTGAAATCAGGGGCGATATCGTTGATGCGAACAGCCATGTTAGAGACTCCTTTGGTTTGGATACCCGACATCTAACCACTGTTGCGGCAGATTCCATCCACCTGACGCGGCTATAGAACAAAAAAGCGGATTGCCTCTGGGCGGGGCGTTTGGCCTGGCGCGACACAGGCGGGCGGTTGTTCGCTTGCGAAGTTGCGCTGAAAGTGCAAGTTTATGATCAAATTGAGGAGGCCGACATGCTGATGAAACGCGAATTCTATATCAACGGAAAATGGGTATCTCCAATTGTGCCTCGCGACTGCGAAGTGATAGACCCTTCCACCGAAGAGCCTTGCGCGATTATTTCGCTAGGATCCGAAGGCGATCTGAATGCGGCCGTTGCTGCCGCTAAAGCGGCCTTCCCGCTCTGGTCTGCCACGCCCCACGCCACGCGCCGCAATGTGGTGATGAAAATCCTTGAGCAATATGAGGCCAGGCTCGAAGAGCTTGCTCTTGCGATGTCAATGGAAATGGGTGCGCCCATTGATATGGCGCGTTCAAGCCAGGCGCCTTGCCTTCCTTGGCATACCAGCAATTTTCTGACCGCCTTTGATGCGATCGAATGGGTGCGCCCACTGGGGCCGCATGCTCCGAATGATCGAATTGCGTTGGAACCGATTGGCGTTGTCGGGTTGATCACTCCATGGAACTGGCCAATGAACCAGATCGCCCTCAAGGCGATCCCGGCGATCCTGGCGGGCTGCACTTGTGTGTTAAAACCTTCTGAGGAAAGCCCACTTGACGCAATACTCTTCGCTGAATTCTGTCATGATGCGGGTGTTCCTGCCGGCGTGTTCAACCTTGTGAATGGCGATGGTGCAGGCGTTGGGGCGGCGCTTTCCGCCCATCCCGATGTTGAGATGATCTCGTTCACCGGCTCAACCCGTGCGGGCCGTGCCATTTCAAAGGCCGCTGCAGAGACTCTGAAGCGCGTCACACTAGAGTTAGGCGGCAAGGGTGCCAACCTGATTTTCGCCGATGCCGATGATCGCGCGGTTGAACGGGGCGTGCGCCATATGATGAACAATTCGGGCCAAAGCTGCAATGCCCCTAGCCGTATGCTGGTCGAAAGGCCTGCTTATGAGCGTGCTGTGGAAATTGCGGCACAGGTGGCCGGTTCGATCAAGGTAGGCTCTGCCCATGAGGCGGGCAACCACATCGGCCCTGTCGTGAACAAACGCCAATGGGACCAAATTCAGGGCTATATCCAAAAAGGCATCGACGAGGGCGCACGTCTTGTCGCAGGTGGCCCCGGCCTTCCCGAGGGGTTCAACCGCGGCTTTTATGTCAAACCCACCGTTTTTGCAGACGTAAAACCCGGAATGACAATTGAACGCGAAGAAATTTTCGGCCCGGTTCTGTCGATCATCCCGTTTGATACAGAGGAAGAGGCCGTGCAAATCGCCAATGACACGTCCTATGGCTTGACCAACTATGTGCAAAGCCAGGATGGCGAAAGACGCAACCGTCTTGCGCGGCGTCTGCGGTCTGGCATGGTCGAAATGAATGGCAAATCCCGCGGCGCAGGGGCGCCTTTTGGGGGGGTCAAATCCTCTGGCCGCGCGCGCGAAGGCGGGCATTGGGGGTTGGAAGAGTTTCTTGAAGTCAAGGCGATCTCGGGTTGGGATAGCGCCGCAGAATAAAGGACTGGCCCCGAGAAATCGGGGCCGTTTTGGTCTCGTTTGGCCATACCTGCCGTTAAGTCCTTGGTGCCCACTTTTCGCACCCTTGACGAATTTTGACCTCCAGATGTCGCCCTCGCGCCTCACCTTGTGCCTCTGGCTAACGCTAGGCTATCCTCCAATTGGAGGCCTTCATGTCAGAATATCGCCACTTGCTTTCCCCGTTGTCATTGCGCGGCCATACCCTTCGCAACCGAGTGGTTTTCGGCGCACATACCAACAACATGTCCGATATGGGCATTCCCGGCCCAAGGATGGAAGGCTATCTTGTCGAACGCGCCTTGGGTGGCGCGGGCATGATCGTGACCGAACCGGTGCCGGTTCATCGCACAGGGGTGCTTACACGCGGCAATCTCTTGCATTCATCTGACGAAATAATTCCGCACTTTCAGCGCATTACGGATAGGGTAAAAGAAGCCGGTGCGGTGATCTGCCAACAACTTTACCACGTCGGCGCGCATGGCGATTCCGATCTCAGCTTTGCGCCACACTGGTCCCCCTCCGGCGGCCCAAGCTATCACGATTCTGATGGCTCACATGCAATGACCGAAGCCGAAATCGAAGAACTGCTCCAAGCCCATGTGTCTGCGGCTATTCGCGCCAAGAAGGCCGGGTTTCAGGGTGTGGAGGTTTGGGCAGCATATCATTCGTTGCTGGATCAGTTTTGGACCCCTTGGTCCAACCAACGGACCGACAAATGGGGCGGGAGCCTGGAAAATCGGACGCGTTTTTCGCGCACAATCATCGAGAACATCCGTCGCGCTTGCGGCGAAGATTTCATCATTGGCCTCGCCATCAGTTACTCTACCGCCTATTCGGTCACGTTGTCGGCGGAAAATCTATGCGAAATCATCGCACTCCATGATCAGACCGGCCATGTCGACTACGTGACCTGTGGCTATGGCAGCTATCTTGAATTTGAAGGGATCATCCCTGCTTTCACCCATGCCGAAAAATTGACCACGCCTCTGACCGCGCAGCTGAAGTCCATCGTCAAACACGCGAAGATCACCTCAGAGGCGGGGGTGCGCACGCCGGACAATGCCGAATCCATAATTGCTTCGGGTGAGGCCGATTTGGTGTCGATCGTACGCGGCCAAATCGCAGATCCGCATCTTGCCCGCAAAACCACCGAAGGCCGTGTCGAGGATATTCGCAGTTGCATTTCCTGCAATCAAATGTGCTGGGGCCGTCGTTCACGAGACTATTGGATTTCTTGCCTTATCAACCCGTCAGTGGGGCGTGAGTGGGAATGGGGCGGTGATCGGTTTGATCTGACCGAAATTCCGCGTACTGTGTTGGTTGTCGGGGCAGGTCCCGCCGGGCTTGAGGCCGCGAGAGTGGCCGCTGAACGGGGGCACCGCGTGGAAATTGTCGAAGCGATGCCGGTAATTGGAGGGCAGTTCCGCCTTGCTGGAATGCAGCCGCGCCGCGCCCAAATTCTTGATCTGATGGATTGGTACGAGCGACAGTTCATCAAGCTGGGGGTCAGGCTGCGATTGAATACCTTCCTTGATGAAAGTGAAATTGCGTTGCATCCGGCGGAAGTGGTGATTTTTGCAACCGGGTCCTTGCCGGACGAGACGGGTTTTCAGCGCTGGATGCCACAGGAGCCGCATCTGCCGGGGATCGAACTTGCGGGCGTCTGGTCACCTGAAGCGGTGATGCGACGGGAAGCGCGTATAGGCGATGCAGTCGTTATTTATGATGAAGGCAGCAATTGGCGCGGCGTTGGGACAGCTTGGGCCCTGGCCGAACAAGGGAAGACCGTGACGATTGTTACGCCCGAAGCGTTCGTCGGCAAAGAAATTGCCCGGACTGCTGCAGATGGCCCAGCCCGGCGTCGGCTGGCCCAATTGGGTGTGAAAATGCTGACCGAACATTGCGTAAGTCGTTGGCACGGCAACGGCGTAACTTTGCGCAATTTGCTGACTGGCGAAGAAACCACACTACCGACATCGGCACTGGTCATGTCCACAACAAACCGTGCCTTTGATCCTTGGCCTGACTCTTTCAAGGGCAAATCCACCTATAAGATAGGGGATTGCATCGCGCCGCGGCTGGCGGCCTATGCGTTTCATGAAGGACGTAAATTGGCGCGTATTCTTTAGCGCAGGTTGCGTTAAATAGAATTCACCCCGCAACCGAAACGCGTTTGCAAGTCCAATCGCTGCGTTGGGGTGCGTGGTGAATGCCCCTTTCCATTTGAACGTAATGCGCTTTAGCCCATGCGTTGAAAGCTGCTGGAAGAGGATTGCGACCAAGCGGTTGCAAACCGCGGCGGGACAGCTGCACCGCCAAGCAATTGGCCAGGCAGGAGCAATTCATACTGTTCAGCGAACGAGATGACATGATCAGATGACGCCCGTCGCATGAAATGATGTGGCTGCAATTGCGATGGGTGCGACAGCCCCGCCGCGGCAACCAATTCGGCCAGCGCCTGCAAGGTGTTTCGGTGGAAGTTGGCCACACGCTCAGCCTTGTCGGGCACAACAATTGCCCTTTGGCGTAGGGGGTCGGGAGAGGTGACACCTGTCGGGCACAGACCAGTATGACACGATTGCGCCTGGATGCAGCCGATAGCAAACATGAAGCCACGGGCGGAATTACACCAGTCAGCACCCAATGCCATGATCCGGGCCATATGAAAGGCCGAGGTGATCTTGCCGCTTGCACCAAGCCGCACTTTTTCGCGCAATCCACAGCCGACTAGGGCGTTGTGGGCGAAACTCAATCCATCGCGCAGCGGTGTTCCGACATGGTCCATGAATTCCAAAGGTGCCGCGCCGGTTCCGCCTTCTTTGCCATCGATCACGATAAAATCGGGGCTGATTCCGGTTTCGATCATCGCCTTGCAAATGGCCAGAAACTCCCATGGATGTCCGATGCAAAGCTTGAATCCCGCAGGCTTTCCCCCGGATAGATCTCGCATCCTCGCTATGAATTCGAGCAATCCAATCGGGTCTGAAAACGCGCTATGGCAGGCGGGCGAAACGCAGTCTTGCCCCATTGGCACGTGGCGGATCGCTGCAATTTCTTCAGTAACCTTTGCTGCGGGCAATACACCGCCATGTCCTGGCTTTGCCCCTTGGCTGAGTTTAAGTTCGACCATTTTGATTTGTGGATCTGCGGCCGAATCCGCAAAACGCGCCGCATCGAATTCGCCCGAAGAAGTGCGACAGCCGAAATACCCCGATCCGACTTCCCAAACCAGATCGCCGCCAGCCTCGCGGTGATAGGGCGATATGCCCCCCTCTCCGGTATCATGGAAAAAATCTCCGGCTTTCGCACCTTTGTTTAGCGCCCGAATGGCATTCGCAGACAAAGCCCCATAGCTCATCGCCGAGATGTTCAAAAGCGAAGCAGAATAGGGTTGTTTCGCACTGGCCCCGATGCTGACCCGCATTTCAGCCAGATTTATGGCGGGTTTTGGCGCAAGTGAGTGGACAAGCCATTCATATTGTTCGGCATAGACGTCATTTTGTGTTCCAAACGGGCGCTTGTCCAGATCGCGTTTGGCGCGCTGATACACAATGGCGCGCTGGTCACGTGGAAAAGGCGCGCCGTCTTTGTCACCTTCAAAGAAATACTGCCTGATTTCCGGGCGAATATCCTCGAAGAAAAAACGCAGATGCGCGATCACAGGGTAATTGCGCAAGATGGCGTGGCGCGTCTGGGTCAGATCATGAATGCCGATGGCCAAAATGCCCAACATCGCCACGCTCAAAGCCCCAAAGGTCAGGCGCCAATCGGGCCAGATGTCCCAGATCAGTCCAAATATCAGAGCCAAACCCGCCGCGCCAATGATCGCGGCGTAACGTAAATTGAAAAACGCGCGCAAATTTTGCATCCTGACCCCTTCGATATTCGTCATCTGACGGCCTATCTGTTGAACAATGGTTAACGAGGCACCGGGATATTGTCGCCTCTTTGTTTCAAAACGGGCATGGTGCCGAAAATTCCATCCAATCAGCCGTGGAAGGATGATGAAGGCCCAAAGTTTCGGCGTGAAGCATCAGGCGGGGGAAATCCTTGGCCGGACCCGTTGCATAAATGGGATCACCCAGAATCGGATGCCCGATGGCCAACATGTGAACCCGCAATTGATGACTGCGCCCAGTGCGGGGCGAGAGCTGAACCCGAGTGGAAATGTCATCGCGATCAATGGCTTGCCAATCCGTCTGTGCTGGGCGGCCATTTTCCCAATCGACCATCTGACGCGGTCGGTTTGGCCAGTCTGAACCAAGAGGCAAGTCTATCTGTCCGGTTTCGGCTTCAATCTGGCCCCAAACTCTGGCGATATAGGTTTTCTTGGCGCGGCGCTTTTCGAATTCCTGCCCCAAAAAGCCCTGAGCCAGCTTGGTTTTTGCAAAAACAATTACGCCCGAAGTGTCGCAATCCAAGCGATGCACCAAAAGCGTATTCCAATGCTGTGAAGTGACTCGCGACAGCAAGCAGTCCTGACGCCCGGCCAGCTTTCCGGGGACCGACAAAAGACCGGCCGGCTTGTTAACCACGATGATTTGCGCATCTTGATAAATGACCGAAATTGGAACGTCGGGCGGCCGATAGATGAAGTCGGGAATCATACGATCCTATGGCCCGCTGCCCGCAGCCTTTCGGCAAGATGGCGGATATGTGCCGGCCCAACCTCACAGCAACCGCCGACGATACTGGCCCCTTGATTGACCCATTCCATCGCGAAATCCGCATATTTCTCAGGCGTCAAATCGTGGCGATGTGTCAACTCGCGCACGGTCGCGGCGTCTTTCAGAAAGTTCCCGGTGATCTTGGTAAACCCATTGGCATAGGCGCCAAAAGGCAGGCCAAAACCGCGCAATTGTGCCAGCGCGGCGGCCATGGCTTCGGGCACCGAGCAGTTGGCCAGAATCGCCTGAACCTGCCCGCTTTGCAGCAAGGGGGCCAGATCGGCAATCGGCTCTCCCGAGCGCAATTTTGAACCGTCAAGATCGTCAACCGTGATCGAAAGCCAGATCGGGCGATCCGCCACCAAGGCCCCGGCAACCGCCCCCTTGCACATGGTGACGGATGCCATCGTTTCCAGCAAAATTATATCGACATGGGCCGAAAGGATGCGGGCGATTTCAGCGTATTTTGGCGCGGCCTGATCCACCGGCTCAGTGACTTCGGGGCGATAACTGGCCACCAATGGCCCCATCGAACCGGCAATGCGCCCACGTCCATGCGTGGCCCTCGCTTGATGTGCTTCGGCCAAGGCGCGCAGGTGTAAGGCATGAAACATCGGATCAAGCCCAAAGCCGGACAGCCGGTCATGGTGGATCGCATAGGTGTTTGTGGTGGCGATTGTCGCACCTGCCGCAAAATAATCAGAATGGATGTCTTGCACCAAGCCGGGGTGGTCCAGCATCACGCGCGTCGCCCAAAGTGGGGTCGGGTCGTCACCCGAGCGGATGATCAACTCCTGACCCATTCCGCCATCTAGAAGTGTGATGTCCGCCATTCCTATTCCTTCCAGATCAATCGGGCCGCGATTGCCATGAACAGCACTGCGGCGAATTTATTGAACACAGCCAATTTTGCGCCGATCCGGTGTCGCACATGCCCGGCAATATATCCAAAACCGGCGGTGATGACGGTGCCAGTAAGGCCGAAAATGGCGCCCAGAAAAACGATTTGCTGCCAGACAGGCCCCCGCGCAGGATCGACGAATTGCGGCAAAAAGGCCAGCATGAAAAGGATCGGCTTGGGATTCATCGCATTGGTCAGCGCGCCTCTGCCAAAGGCCGACCAGCCGGATTTTGCCCCCTTGTTGGCTGGTATCTCGCCGGAATCGTTCCAGACTTTCCAAGCTATAAACAGCAGATACGCCGCTCCGGCATATTTGATCCCGGCCAAGGCTTCGGGGTGGGCCGCAATCACCGACGACAGACCAAGGGCCGAGAGACAAACATGCCAGGCCGCGCCAAGACCAACGCCCAATCCCGCCATAACCCCTGCTTTTGGCCCGCCTTGCAGGCCAGATGCAGTGGCGAAAAACACATCCTGCCCGGGCGTCAAATTGACCAAAATCCCGCCGCTGGCAAAGGCTATCAGGGTTCCCGGCGGGATATTTCCGATCGTTTCCCACATGAACTATTGCGCGTCGCGAAACACTTCAGCCAAAAGCGGCACCAGCCACGCCTCGTCTTCAGACGTGAAGGCCGCAGGAGTATCGCTATCAATGTCCAGAACGCCCAGTAGTTTCCCGGCCGCGTTCCAGACTGGCAGCACCAACTCGGACCGGGTTGAAGTGGCGCAAGCGATGTGGCCGGTGAAGGCCTCGACATCGGGCACGTTCTGAACCATTCCCTCGCGCGCGCAGGCCCCACAAACCCCGCGCGAAAATGGAATGACCAGACAACCATGAGCGCCTTGATAGGGGCCGATTTTCAGCAGATCAGGGGCAACAACACGATAGAACCCGGTCCAATCCGCGTAAGGGTGTGCGTGGTGTATTTCACAGGCCAATGTCGCCATCAGCGCCACTGTATCGGTCTCTCCCTGGGTCAGGGCTCGGATAGTTTTGATCACTTCTTGCATTTCAATATCCCAAAGCGCAGCCATCCTTGCGCGGATCCGAAGCCCCGACAAGCACACCGCGATCATCTATCATGATCGCTTGCGCTCCGCCAATCGGCTCGGGGGAAATTTTGACATCATGTCCCATCGCGGCAAGCTCGGCCAGCACATCAGGAGCATAACCGCGCTCAACCATCATCCCTTCGGGCCGCGAAAAGCACCGTGGCGCGTCAATAGCGCTTTGCAAATCCATTTTGAAATCAAGCAGGTTGCTCACCAGCCGCGCATGGCCGGTCGGTTGGTACGCCCCCCCCATCACGCCAAACGGCATGATCACCTTGCCGTTTTTGCTGAGCATCCCGGGAATAATCGTATGCATGGGGCGCTTTCCACCCGCCAATTCATTGGGGTGGCCCTCAGTCAGGTTAAATCCCGCTGCACGGTTCTGAAATAGGATGCCGAACTTCTCCGAGGCAAATCCGCTGCCAAAGCCCCAAAATACAGAATAAATCAAGGATACTGCCATCCGGTCCCGGTCAACGACGGTGATATAGACCGTGTCCTTGTGAATGGATTCGCTCAAGCGTGCCGCAGATTTCATCGCTTGTTTGGGGTTGATCAGGGCCGCCAGAGCCAAGGCGGTGGCTTCGTGCAGCATATGCTCAAGCCGTGGCGTTGGATCGGCCAGAAACCGGTTGCGCGCATCAAAGGCTAATTTGGTCGCTTCGGCCTCGATATGCGCACGCTCCGCGCCCAGGGGGTTCATCTTCGAGATATCGAAATGCTTGAGGATGTTCAGCAGCAAGATTGCCGTTGCACCTTGGCCATTCGGGGGATGCTCCAACATCTCGCACTGCTGATAGCTGCCGGAAATCGGTTCGGCGTAGGTGCTCTGGACGGAGCGCAGATCATCCGCACTATGGCAGCCCCCCAATGCGTGAAGGGACATCAACAGATCCTCGGCAACTTCGCCCTCGTAAAAACCGGCCCGGCCCTTTTGTGCTATTTTTCGCAAGACCTCCGCCTGTTTCGGGGCCCGAAACAGCGCGCCCACATTCGGAGCTTTGCCGGCTTCAAGGTAGAATGCGCGCGCGGCACCCTGCAAAGCGCCGGCGTCCTCAGCCCAGTCGGCGGCGACACGCGGGGCGACTGGAATGCCCTGTTCGGCATAGTGGATTGCAGGTGCCAAAATACGCTCAAGGCCCAGCTTGCCCCAATCCTGCGAAAGCCGACAGAAAGCATCAACGGCACCGGGCATTGTAATCGAAGATACGGCGCGCAGGGGGACAGCATTCAGCCCTTTGTCGCGCAAAGCGGCCGCTGAGAGAGCCGCAGGCGCCGGACCCGATCCGTTCAGCGCAATGACCTGTTCTGTTCCCGCCGGCTTGACCAGCGCAAAGCAATCGCCACCAAGCCCGGTCATTTGAGGTTCGCATAGTCCAAGCATAACGGCGCCGGCAATCGCCGCATCTGCTGCATTTCCACCTTGCTCCAGGATGGTGATTGCAACTTTGGCAGCCAGAGGATGCGAAGTCGCGCAAAGCGCGTTGCTGGCGTATACGGCCGAGCGACCCGGTATTTGAAAATCGCGCATATCAGGCTCCTTTTAACAAAGCCTAGGAATGTTTGCAGTGTTTTCCAATACGGGTCAGGATCTCGGCGCTACAGACTGGGTGGGGGCAATGATCCGCAGCGCCGAGAGAAGCTTTATGCAGCTACCCTCCCAATATGGGGTTCAATCTGGTCCATATTTAGGGGGAACTTTGGGCATTTTGTTGTCAACCGGTGAGGAATGGAGACAGTTCGCGTGATTTTAGCCTGACTGTTCAGTATCCAGTCGCAATGTCAGGAGGTTCTTTTCGCCATCGCGGCGGTAAACGAGATCGCGGGACAGCGAACGAATCAGATGCCACCCAAAGCCACCCTCAGGCAAATCTTCGCCATCGAGAGGAGGAAGCACACCGGCGGGCAGCGTCGAGTTTGGCATTGGCAACCCGGTATCGACAAAGCGACACAGCAAATGGCTATCCGTTAACTGAATCTCCACTTCGATTGAGCCGGGAGCATTGGCATAAGCATGTTCTGCAATATTGTTCAAAACCTCGGCCAACACGATTTCCACTGTGCCGCGATCATGTGGTTTCAAATCACCCAACAAGATGGTTTGTGAGAGATCTTCAAGCCCCTGGCGGATCGCGAAGGGGTCACTGTCTACAACCAGCCTTGCAGCAATCCGAGGCGTATCAGCCAGCATTGCGCATTCCGTCCGGCAGTGAACTGTGGATCGTGAAGATTGAATCCATACGTGTGAGCCTGAAAACCTTTTGAACAGTCTCCGTCAGCCCCGATAATTCAAGCTTTCTATCCGGCCCGAGCAACTTCATTACCGCGACAACGGCGCCCAAGCCGCTGCTGTCGAGAAACGCTACTTTTGACATGTCCAATACGACTCGGTTGCAGGGGTTCTGCGCAAATTCACGCATCTTTTCTTTGAATTGGATGGCCCCGGCGGCATCAATCCTGTCTTGATTGGCAAAAACGACGAGCATGTCGCCTCGCATCTCGGCTGATATATCCATCGTGACTTACTCCTGAAGGTTGCTTCAGGACAGGCTAAGGCCAAGAGATTACCGAAAGGTAAGTGGCTCTTCTCGAGCCATCAATTCATTTGAAATTGCAGCGGGTAGCGGCCGTTTTCAAAGTCACCGAACAAATCGGGCAAATCTGGGTGGCTGACAGGTTCGCCAGTTTCATCGGGAACCAAGTTCTGTTCTGACACATAGGCGACGTAATAGCTCTGGTCATTTTCGGCCAAAAGATGATAGAAAGGCTGGTTCTTGGACGGGCGTGCTTCTTCAGGAATTGCTTGATACCATGCGTCGGTGTTGGAAAACATCGCGTCCACATCAAAGACCACGCCGCGAAATGGATGTTTGCGGTGCCGCAGCACTTGACCAATATGGTATTTCGCGGCTGTTTTCAGCATTCCGGCCTCCAGATAGTTTGATGTAAACTTGCGAAAGCTTCTTGTCTATTCCTGTGATGCCGTCGCAAGGAAACAGTCTGTGGCAACCGATCCGTCAATCGAATGCGGTGAACTTTCAGGCGAACAGCGTCTTGCCCATTTCCTTGGCGCGACTTTTCCCCTATCTTGTTGCAAAAGAACACACGAGGGGCAAATGAGCAGACTTCTCCGTGCGTCGATCCTGATGTTGGCCCTCGCAAGTTGCGGAGGGGGCAATTTCTCGGCGCCTCGACAATTGGACGATGCCTGTGCGATCCTGCGGCAGCGGCCGGAGTATGGCAAGGCGATGAAGGCAGCCGAACGGCGCTGGGGGATTCCGGTGGCCGTTCAGATGGCGGCGATCCATCAGGAATCGAAATTCATCGGCAATGCCCGCACGCCGCACCGCTTTGCCTTGGGGGTGATCCCGATGGGGCGGCAGTCTTCGGCCTATGGCTATAGTCAGGCGCTGGATGGGACTTGGGAAGAGTATCAGAAAGAGCAGAACCGGCGCAGCGCGCGACGGGACCGGATTTCGGATGCGACCGATTTCATGGGCTGGTATATGAGCCAGAGCACCGACAAGCTGGGCATTCCGCGCGATGATGCGGGCGCGCAGTATCTGGCCTATCACGAGGGGCGCACCGGGTATTCCAACCAAAGCTATCTGGGCAAGCCTTGGCTGGTCGAGGTGGCGGCTTCGGTGGAACGGCGGGCCGAGCTTTATGCGGCGCCGCTCTCGTCTTGCCGCCGCTGATCAGTTGCCGCGTTTGACGGATTCGTTGTTGATTGAGAACAAGGACGGCGGATAGGTTTCGCCGGTCTTCAACTCTCCCAGCATCACCGTGGTTTTCTGGCCGAGATCGTCGGTGATGATCCATTGGCGCAGCGTGACCGGATTGGCGGTGAACACGAGTTCGATCGTGCCGTATTCGGGATGATCGGGATCCTGGGCCACGACGCGGGTGGCGTTCTTGACCTCTTTATGGCCGACCACCATCCTGGCCTTGGCCAGATCGACATTCTGGGCGAGGATCAGGTTCAGGGGCGTGCGGGTCAGGGGATATTGTTCGGGCGGCTGGTTTGATTTGGCATCAAAGATCGCCACCTGCCCACCCGAGGCCAGCACCAGCGATTTATCCGGCGGGGCGTATTCGAAACGGACCCGACCGGGGCGTTTGATGAAGAGTTTTCCGGTCGCGACCGAGCCGTCAGAGTTGGCTTGGGTGAAATCGGTTTGGGCCGTTGTCATCTTGTTGAGATAGGCCGAGAGGGCCTGCAATGGGATTTCATCGGCCAGCAGGGGGCTGGCGATCAGGGCGAGGGCCACGGGGGCCAGAATTTTGGCGATGCTTTTCATGGATCACAATATAGGGCGGATTTCGGGGCGCTGCATCCCCCGGCCGATCAACTGGCGGAGAGGTGCCGATTTTGCCTGTTTGCCTGTGCGACGCTTTGTGAGACAAGCCTTTTCAGGGGGTTAGCCGCCCCTGTTAATGGGTTGTTAAGACCTTCGGCGCCGTCAGTAGCAAGCCGCGCAGGGAATGCGCAGCTTTCGTTTCGGCCCTGAGGTCAATGTTCCGGCAGCAAAATCTCGCGCTTGCCCACATGGTTGGCGGTGGTGACGACCTGATTTTCTTCCATCTGCTCGACCAGACGCGCGGCTTTGTTATAGCCGATGCCCAGTTTGCGCTGGATATAAGAGGTGGAGCATTTGCGATCCTTGGCGACAATGGCCACGGCCTGATCGTAAAGCGCATCATCGCTGGCATCGCCCGAGCCAAGGCCAAGAACCTGATCAATATCCGAGGCCGCGTCATCCTCGGGGCCCTCGACCACACCCGACATATAGGCGGGGGGGCCGTAGGATTTGAGGTGGTTGACGATTTCTTCAACCTCTTCATCCGACACGAAAGGGCCGTGGATACGCGAAACCCGCCCGCCGCCTGCCATGTAAAGCATGTCGCCCATGCCCAAAAGCTGTTCGGCGCCCTGTTCGCCAAGGATGGTGCGGCTGTCGATTTTGCTGGTGACCTGAAACGAGATCCGGGTGGGGAAGTTGGCCTTGATGGTGCCGGTGATCACATCGACCGAGGGGCGCTGGGTGGCCATGATCAGATGGATACCCGAGGCGCGGGCCATCTGGGCAAGGCGCTGGATGCAGGCCTCGATTTCCTTGCCCGCGACCATCATCAGATCGGCCATCTCATCGACGACAACCACGATATAGGGGATCGGGGTGAGGGTGAATTCTTCGGTCTCGAACACCGGCTCGCCGGTGCCCTCATCAAAGCCGGTCTGGATGGTGCGGCTGAACATCTCGCCCTTGGCCAGCGCTTCACGGACGCGGCCGTTATAGCCCTCGATGTTGCGCACGCCCATTTTCGACATCCGGCGATAGCGCTCTTCCATCTCGCCCACGACCCATTTCAGGGCGACAACCGCCTTTTTGGGATCGGTGACCACCGGCGAAAGCAGATGCGGGATGCCGTCATAGACCGAGAGTTCCAGCATTTTGGGATCAATCATGATCAGGCGGCATTCTTCGGGCGAAAGTTTATACAGCAGCGACAGGATCATGGTGTTGATCGCCACCGATTTGCCCGAGCCGGTAGTGCCGGCAATCAAAAGGTGGGGCATCTTGGCAAGGTTGGCCACAATCGGCTCGCCGCCGATGTCTTTGCCCAAGGCCAGCGGCAGGCGCATGCTGCTGTCGCCAAAATCACGGGCGGCGATGATTTCGCGCAGCACCACTTTCTCGCGGGTGGCATTGGGAAGCTCGATCCCGATGACGGTGCGGCCCGGAACGGTAGAGACACGGGCCGACAGCGCCGACATCGAGCGGGCGATATCATCGGCCAGGCCGATCACGCGGCTGGCTTTGAGGCCGGGGGCTGGTTCCAGCTCATACATGGTGACAACCGGGCCGGGGCGGACCGAGACGATCTCGCCCTTGACGCCGTAATCATCCAGCACCGATTCCAGCATCCGCGCGTTTTCCTCTAGCGCATCGTGCGAAAGCGTGTGGCGTTGCACCGAAGAGGGGTTGGAGAGCAAAGAGAGCGGCGGCAGTTCATAGGCCGGGGCGGGATCATCAAAGCGCAAGCGCGGTTGCGCCTCGGATTCGGCCTGACGCGAGGGGGCGGGCTTTTTGGCCGGTGTTTGCACCACGGCAGGGCGGCGGATTTCGGCGACGATCCGGGGCAGCGGGGCAGGGGGGAGATCCTCCTCGATCTGGAATTGATCGACCGCGTCCCAGTCTTGCGCCTCTGGTTCTTCGTCGTAAAGGGGTATGCTGCGGCTGGCTGCGCCAAGGGCTGGGGGGATCCGGGCGGCGATGGGGGCGGCGATGGGGGCGATTGCGGCAACAACGGGGGGTTCGGCGCGCAGGCCGCGGGTGTCGGCGAT
>CBDUEF010000013.1:0-18714 GCA_965366095.1 uncultured Cypionkella sp.
CGTGTTCTGCCGGCCAACCTCGATGCAGATATTGGGCGGGTGGCGGTGCAGGTTGGCAACCAGAACCTCTCTGATCAATTGGTAGAAATGGCTGTCGTCTTCCACCACAGTTTTCACGCGCGCCGCGAAAGGGCCGACAATTCCATAGGCCAGAAACACGCCCAAAAAAGTACCAACCAGAGCAGAACCGATCATTGCCCCTAGGATTTCCGGTGGTTGATCAATAGACCCCATTGTCTTGATTACGCCAAGCACTGCCGCAACGATCCCAAGAGCAGGCAGAGCGTCGGCCATGGATTGCAGAGCATGACTGGAGTGCAAGGCATGAGTCTGTGATTGCTCCATGCGCTTGTCCAGCACTTCTTCAACCTGATGAGGATCGTCGTAGTTCATCGAGCCTGCACGTAGCGTGTCACAAATCAGATCAACCGCTTCATGATCCTTTAGGATTCTGGGGTAGCGGCCGAAAATCGTCGATTCATTGGGATTTTCTATGTGCTCTTCAAGCGCCACCGGATTGCCACGCGCCAGTCGGACCAGTTCAAACAACAGCGAAAGCATGTCACGGTAGTCGCCAGGCTTCCAGGTGGGCCCCTTGAACACTTTGCCGACGTCTTTAAGGGTGTGTTTTACAGCGGCGAGGTCATTTGAAACCAGAAAAGCCCCGACAGCGGCACCGCCGATCATAATCATCTCAAAAGGGAGGGCATGGATGATGGGTTCCAGACTGCCGCCATGGATAACAAACCCGCCGAAGACCATGACAATGATCACTACAATGCCGATGATACCGAACATGCCGATTCCGCTTTCTGTATTTTATGTGGCCCAAGGTTTGCACACGGGCAGTTAAGAAATGCCTTAGGTTTTGGGGACCAAAGCATTTCGTCCGGCGATCAACACAGAAATCGAATAGGCGCTTTGCGGTTTCATGCCGGACAAGACGGCTGCTGCCGAAGCAGGAGCCATCCGCCCCAGAAATCCGGCAGCAAAGTCAGGCTCCATGGCCTCAAACAAGGCGGCCGCGTCAGCGGGCTTCATGGCCTCATAGACGGCTGTCAGGCGCTTCAAATCTTCTTCGGCAGCACCGTCAGCCAATGACAACGTTGCTTTCAATTGCGATTCGGCATCCTGCAGTTCCTTGAGTCGGGCACTCACGGCCTTATCAACAAGCGTTAGTGCCGCCAATCGGTCAGCATATGCCGCTTCCCTGGCTGAAAGCGCGGAATCCCGGTCTTTTAGTGCCTGCGCAAGAGCAACTGGCGGTTCCGGGCAAACCATCGGCTCGGCCGCAGTCGCACCATCGGACGCCCCGGCATTGGCAAGCGCCTCGCCCACCCCAGAGCCGACCCGCAAGGCACCGGAAGCTGCCAGAAACAGCGCCGGGATCAACAAAGCACCCCGACCACGAAACGCTAGGAATCTCATTCTGCGCCCTCAAATACCTGTCGCGCGCCCCGTCGGCGCAAGACCCTGATCCTACGATCGCTCGCCTCCTCTACGGGTGGTCGGGGCCCAAATTCCGGTTCGGGTAGATTGTGGAGCGCCGCTACAAGCAGCTCCAACCGGGCCGCCACAGCTTCCCCTCGCGCCGTCATCGTCTCCAAGCTGCTGGCCGAACCGTTTGCTGCGCCCCGGGCTTTTTCAAGTGCGCGGGTCATTTCATCAACTTGAGCGGACAATACCGCAATGGCCCCACCCATTCCGGTTTCCAGAGTGGTGAATCGTTTCAGGCGCCCGGAGAGAACATAGCAATACACTGCCGCCCCAAAGCTGCCTGCGGCCATAAGCATGTCTGCGATAAAGCTCATCTTACCCTCATCAATTCAATACAAATTCAGTGACAAGAAGATCGCGGACGCGGCCTTCACCTGTGACGATCTGGATCCGGCGCAACATCTGCGCCCGCATCCGGACCAAACCGGTGGGGTTCTCCAATTCTGCAACATCCACGGCACGCAAATAGCTGTTCATGATATCGGAAATCCGTGGCAACAGGTGGGTGACCTCGTCGGAATGGCCGCCCGCCACTTCCAGCTGCGACGCAAATCGCAGGTGGCGGTTCTCCTCAATCGCCCCAAGCGAAATGATCAAAGGCTCCACTGGGACAAAAGCGATTTCGGGCAAAGGGATTACGCCGTCGCCTTCTGCCGCATGCCCGCCGCCTTGCCCAAGAATCAGACCCGTCCACGTGGCATAGAACCCAGCACCGCCCAACAGAAAAGCCATTAGGACTCCGATAAATATAGGTTTTTTCGACCTTTTCTTTGGCTGTTCAACTGGTGGGTCTTGGGTTTCGGCCATCTGATTCACCTTTTTTTCGATAGAACAAAGATAGACCGAAGGACACTAACCAATTGTTAAGGGCGATCCCGCAATGCTGCTTCAATCAGGCAGAAGCCCAGAAGTCGGAGAATGGTCTTGCAGAATATTTTGTCGCTTTGGCAGTCCCTAACCAATCTTCGGCGGGCGATTATCCTCGGCGCGACAGGGGCAATGTTTTTGGCGGTTCTTGGCCTCTCACAGCTTTCGAACTCCGCCGGGTTGACGCTGCTGTATGCCGGTTTGGACCCTGCTGCGGCAGGTGATGTCGTGGCTGCCCTTGATCAGCGAGGGGTAGCTTATGAGATCCGCGGCGAATCGATCTATGTCGACGGCAGCCAACGTGACAGCTTGCGCATGACCCTGGCCGCCGAGGGGCTACCGGCGGCGGGCGGCTCTGGATATGAGCTTTTGGATGGTTTGTCGGGATTTGGTACGACCTCACAAATGTTCGATGCGGCCTATTGGCGCGCCAAAGAAGGCGAGTTAGCGCGAACGATTCTGGCGAATCCGCAAGTTCGCGCGGCAAGAGTTCATCTTGCACAAGCCCCAGATCAACCGTTTCAACGCGGCGCAGAACCCAGCGCGAGCGTGACCGTTACCACCAAAGGCGGCAACCTGTCGGCGGTTCAGGCTAAGGCAATCCGGCATCTTGTTGCGGCGGCTGTGCCGGGAATGCGCCCTGAGGATGTTCAGGTTATCGACTCGGTGGCAGGCCTGATCGACCCGGAGCCTGATGGCATACTTTCTGGTGGAACCGGCGAAACCCGTGCCGCCGAGATCAAGCACAATGTTGAACGCTTGCTTGAGGCGCGGGTCGGCCCTGGAAACGCGGTGGTGGAGGTCGCGGTTGATGTTGTGACCGAGCGCGAAGCAATCACCGAAAAAACGTTTGATCCACAGGGCCGGGTTGCAATTTCATCGGAGACCGAAACACGCGCGGGCACGGCAACCGATCCGGGCGGGGATGTTACCGTCGCATCAAACCTGCCGTCGGGCAATGCGGCAGCTGGTGCGCAGGGTAAATCTGAAAACAAGGAAAACCGAGAACGGGTGAATTACGAAGTATCTCAAACCCAAAGAGAAGTGCTGCGTGTGCCGGGGGCGCTTCGCAAGATCTCGGTCGCCGTTTTGATAGACGGTGAGGCGGTTACGGCGGCGGATGGCACGATCAGCCAACAACCGCGCCCCGACGCCGAACTTGCGGTGCTCCGAGAATTGGTCGCCTCGGCAGTCGGCCTCGACGAGAAGCGGGGCGATGTATTGGTGGTGAAATCGTTGACTTTCCAACCTGACGCCGTCGCGGGCGAGATGATTTCGGCAGGCCTTTTTTCGCAAATGGCACCTCTTAACATCATGTCTCTGATCCAGATTGCGGTTTTGGCATTTGTGGCGCTGGTGCTTGGCCTTTTTGTGATCCGCCCCCTCATTACCTCGGGGCGCCGGAGTGCCGAACCTGCCATTCAAGCGGGCAATCTTGCCCTATCCGGGCCGACGGATGCGCGGGTGTTGACTGGCGAGATCGACGATGGGCAGGACCTGCCCACGATGTCATTGGTTTCATCGGTTGCCGAAGACGTCGATCCAATCGCAAGGCTTCGGCGGCTGATAGAAGAGCGCCAGAGTGAATCGGTCGAAATCCTGAGAGGATGGATGGAACTTCAAGAGGAGCGGGGATGATGGCCGTCCGACTTGAGGTTTTCGAATCGACTGAACGGCGTGACGGTCCCTCTACAGTGGTGATGGACGCGATGGCCCTGGAAGAGGCAAAACTAGCCGCCTATGAAAGTGGCTATACCGCAGGTTGGGACGATGCCGCCGCCGCACAGTCCGAGGATCAGGGCCGCTTGCAGGCCGATTTGGCGCGCAACCTGCAAAACCTGGGATTTACCTATCAGGAGGCGCGCGTTCATGTGCTTCGGGCAATCGAGCCGCTGATGACCGAAATGGTCGGGCGGCTCTTGCCGGCAATTGCCCGCGAGGCTCTTGCGCCAGTGGTCCTGGCTGAAGTTATGCCAATGGCCACAAAATTGGCTGGCACACCTATAACTCTGGTGCTGAATCCCGCCGCCCGCCCGGCGATTGAAGCGCTCTTGGAGCGCGCGCCCGGCCTTCCCGTAACTTTACAAGAAGAACTGAGTTTGGGCGAGGGCCAAGTCTATCTGCGTTTGGGACAACTAGAGACCAAAATTGATCTGAGCCGCGCCACACAAGAAATAGCCGCAGCCGTCTGCGCTTTCTTCCAGCTTCCCGAAAGGAGCCCTGCTAATGGATGATCTTCCCGATACCAACCCTTTTGCCCAAGTGCCTATCGAGGTGACAATCTCTGTCGGGAAAGCCCGGCCCTTGGTGCGTGACCTGTTGCGCCTCAGTCGGGACGCCGTGCTTCCGCTTGATCGCAGGGTGGATGATCCGGTCGAGCTCTATGTTGGGGATCGCTTGATCGCGCGCGGCGAATTGCAAGAAGTGGAAGGCGATACCACTGGAAAGCTTGCCGTTCGACTGACCGAGGTGGCAAATTTGAAGGGCGGGATCTGATGCAAAACGCACGGCTGTGGTCAGCCGCAGCGCTGGTGCTTTTGGTGGCATCTACTCCCGCCATGGCGCAGGACCTTGCGGTCAATCTGGGGGATGGCGCATCACTGGCTGGCCGGTCGATCCAATTGCTGGCCCTCGTCACCATTCTAAGCATCGTGCCGGGGCTGGCGGTGATGGTCACCTGCTTTCCGTTCATTGTGACCGTGCTTTCGATTCTGCGGCAGGGGATCGGGTTACAACAGTCGCCGCCCAATATGTTGATCGTCAGCCTTGCGTTGTTCCTCACCTGGTTTGTCATGGATCCCGTGTTTACCGAGGCCTACACAAAGGGCATTCTGCCGCTTCAAGACGGCACGATAGATGTACAGACCGCCATTCCGATCGTTTTGGCGCCCTTCAGAACCTTTATGTCGTCGCGAATTGACGGGGCCACTTTTGAAGCAATGCAAGCGCTTCGGCCCGGCCCGACAAGCCTCCCAAATGATGCCTCGCTTTCAATTCTAGTGCCTTCGTTCATGCTTTCCGAGATTCAACGCGCGTTCGAGATTGGATTTCTGATCTATCTGCCCTTCTTGATTATAGACTTGGTCGTTGCAGCGGTTCTGATGTCGATGGGCATGATGATGGTGCCCCCCGCGGCCGTTTCATTGCCTTTCAAGCTGGCTTTCTTCGTGGTTGCTGACGGCTGGAGTCTGGTTTCCGGCGCTTTGGTGCGGAGTTATTTTTAACGGGCGAACAGCACTGGCAGAATAGGCGAAAATCTGCAAACTCCTTGGCAAAGCAGCCAAGAGGAAACCTGTTGATGTCCGCCTTCGAAACCCCACCACCTGCACTGACTGTTGTAGAGATTGAAGCTTTGGCAGCGACGCTTTTTGGAGTAAAAGGCAAAGCCCGGCTTTTGAACTCCGAGCGAGACCAAAATGCCCGGCTTGATACCGCAGGGGCCAGTTATGTGCTGAAAATCGCCAATGCTGGCGAAGATCCAGAACAAATCGCCTTGCAAAACGCGACCTTGCAGCATCTTGCCCAACGCTCCATGCCGGGGGTTCCCCATGTGATCCCGGCCTTGGACGGTGGCTTTGTCGCGGTGGCAATGGTCAAGGGCCAAAAGTGTCTTGTACGACTGGTCAGTTGGATTGACGGCCCGATGATGAGTGCAACCACTCATACAGTTGCCCAATTGCGCAGTTTGGGCGCTTTCATGGGGCGTATTTCTCACAATTTGCAAGGATTTGCCCATCCCGCGGCTTTCCGCCAAAGCTTCATTTGGTCGCTTGATGACGTGAGTGAATTGCAATCCTGGGCCGAAGACATTGCAAATCCATCGCGCCGCGCTTTGGTTAAAGGGCTTTTTGCCCGTTATGGCAGAAAAGTCGCGCCACGCCTGCCTGCGTTGCGGGCGTCTGTGCTGCATCAAGATGCCAATGATAACAATTTGATCACAGATTCCAACGATCCTGATCGGGTTGCCGGGTTGATTGATTTTGGCGATATGTGTCATGGGCGCACGGTAAATGAACTTGCCATCACGCTTGCCTATGCTCTGCTGGATCAGACCGACATCTACACGGCCATGCGGGCTCTGATCTCGGGCTATGTCGCGTCCTTCCCTTTGCAAGAAGCCGAGGCCGAGCTGCTCTACGATTTGATGCGGATGCGGCTGGTGGCCAGCGTGTGCATCTCGTCACGCCGCGCCAATGAGCATCCCGAAAACGAATATTTGTTGGTCTCGCAGGCCCCTGCCTTTGCGCTGCTGGAAAGGCTAGACCAGATTGATCCCGAATTTATGGTGGCGCTTTGTCGGACGGCTGCCGGTTTTACCGCGACCAAGGCGGCAATGGGCTTACGCAAATTTCTCGCCAACACGCCGATCTCAGCGCTGTTTCTGCCCGAATTGGATCGCTCGGCGCGTATAGCGCTTTTGACCGATGGCACGCATGCCGATATGCCCGCCTTTTCTGACAAGCGTTTTGATGGCTGGTTTGCGGCGCAACGACCGTTGCAACTGCCTGGTGACGTGGCCTTTTACGGCTTTGGCCCTTACGGCGAAAAACGCTCGGTTTACCAAACGGATCAGTTTGCCGATGCGGCCTCGCCGGAACGCAGAACGAAACATCTGGGGATTGACGTTTTCGCCATTGCGGGCACTCCGGTTTATGCTCCGCTGGCAGGTGAGGTGGCCTATGTAACCTACAACGCCGATCCGCTGGACTATGGCAATACCTTGATTTTGAAACATGAAATGCCGGATGGCACGCTGTTTTGGACGCTTTATGGCCATTTGGGCGGCTCTTTGCCCGGGTTGATGCGGCCCGGACAAAAGGTTGCCCCGGGGCAATTGATCGCCCACTTGGGGGATTGGCATGAAAACGGCGGCTGGTCACCGCATATCCATTTTCAGGTCATGAGCAGCCTGCTAACGCAGGATAAGGGCAATTTCTTTGGCGTTGGCCATGAAAGCCTTTGGGATGTCTGGTCTGACATCTGCATTGATCCCAATCTGATCTTGCGGCTTGCACCCGAAAGCTACAGCGTCGATCCTGCGCCACCAGCGGCCCTTATGGCGCGAAGGGCGCAAAGCCTCGGCCCTTCCTTGTCGATTTCTTATCGGGAAAAGCTGAAAATTGTCCGTGGCAAAGGCAGCTATCTTTATGATCATACCGGGCGCGCCCATCTGGATGCGGTGAACAACATCACCCATGTCGGCCATTGTCACCCCCATGTGGTTGCAGCAATTGCCCAGCAGGCCGCGATTCTGAACACCAACACCCGCTATCTGAACGAGTTGATCCTTGATCTGTCAGATCGCCTTACCGCCACCCTCCCCGGAAACCTGAAGGTTGCCTATTTTGTAAACTCGGGCACCGAGGCGAATGAACTGGCGCTGCGTATCGCGCGCACGGCCACAGGCAAGAAATCGACTGTGGTGCTGGATTGGGGCTATCACGGAAACTCCTCTGGGATGATTGACATCAGCCCCTATAAATTCAAACGCAAAGGCGGCTACCCGCAGCCCGATTTCGTAGAAATCGCCGATTTCCCAGATCCTTATAGGGGCAAATATCCTGGAATGACTGTGGAATCTGGCACCGCCTATGCGGCAGACGTGTCGCGCTGCCTTGAAAATATCAAAGCCAAAACCGGCAATGGCGCTGCTGCCTTTATTGCCGAGTCGATCTCGGGTGTCGGCGGGCAAGTGGTTTATCCGCCGGGCTATCTGGCCGAAGTTTATCGGCTGATCCGTGCAGAGGGCGGCCTTTGCATTGCGGATGAGGTTCAGTGCGGTTTCGGTCGTGTCGGCGCGCATTTCTGGGCGTTTGAATTGCAGGGCGTTACCCCCGATATTGTGGTCATGGGCAAGCCTTTTGGAAATGGCCACCCCCTTGCCGCCGTTGTCACCACGGCGGACCTTGCCGCGCGCTTTGCCAATGGGATGGAGTATTTTAATTCCTTTGGGGGCAACCCGGTGTCGATGGCAGTCGGTCATGCGGTGATGGATGTGATCGAGGCCGAGGGCCTTCAGGCCAAAGCGGTGGAGACGGGTGCCTATATGCTGTCGCGTTTCGCCGAATTGGCAAAGCGCCACAGCCTGATCGGTGATGTAAGGGGCGTGGGTATGTTCTCGGGGATTGAGCTGGTCACCGATCGGACCACGCGCGAGCCGGCCACCGAAGCGGCCGGCCTCGTGGTTAACCATATGCGGCAATTGGGGGTGCTGGCCTCGACCGATGGGCCGATGGACAATGTTCTCAAGTTTAAGCCGCCGATGGTTTTCGGCAAGGCAGAGGCCGATATTCTGTGCGAAGCGATTGACTCAGGGCTTTCGGCGCTGGTTTGATCAAACGGCTTGCAGGCGCTGAATGGCCCAGGATGCAGCATCGGCGATGCTTGGTTCTGGGTCATTCACCAGCTTTAACACCGAGGGCAGCAACTCTGCCCGCCCCGAATTGCCAATCGCATAGCAAACGTTGCGAATGAAGCGGTCGCGGCCAATGCGCTTGATCGGGCTGCCGGAAAAACGGGTGCGAAAGCTGGCGTCGTCCAGCGCGGCAAGTTCGGCCAATTCCGGGGCACCCGCCCGAGGCTGGTAACCGATTTCGGTGGCCGCCTGTGCGAATTTGTTCCAAGGGCAAACGGCCAGACAATCATCGCAGCCATAGATCCGATTGCCCATCAGGGCGCGCAAATCCAGATCAACCGGCCCTTTGTGTTCGATGGTCAGATAAGAAATGCACCGCCGCGCATCCAATTGATAAGGCGCGGGAAAGGCCTTGGTTGGGCAAATATCCAGACAGGACCTGCACGAGCCGCAATGGCTGGCATCTGCCCGATCTTTTGGCAAATCCAGCGTGGTAAAAATCGCCCCGAGAAAAAACCAGCTTCCCAGATCGCGGCTTAGAATATTGGTGTGTTTGCCTTGCCAGCCCAACCCGGCAGCCTGAGCCAATGGTTTTTCCATCACCGGCGCCGTATCAACAAAGACCTTGATCTCGCAATCTTGCGCAGAGCGCGCCGCCTCCTCCAACAGCCAGCGCCCCACCCGCTTTAGCCGCCGTTTGACAATATCGTGGTAATCCTTGCCCTGAGAATAGACCGATATCGCCGCAAGGTCGCGCTGTTGCAAAATCTCCAACGGGTTTTTTTCCGGCGTATAGGCTTCTGCCAACATGATCACAGAGCGCGCTTCTGGCCAAAGTGCGGCAGCACTGCCGCGCCAATCCTCTCGTTCAGCCATCCAGCCCATCTGACCGTGACGCCCCTTTGCCAGATATTCCCGCAACCTTGCCGCCGTTTCAGGTGTAGCATCCGGCGCGCAGATCCCAAGGCCCGCGAATCCTTCGTCCCGCGCCCGTATTTCCAGCTTGCTGCGCAACTCTGACATCATCTGATTTACGCGTTACTGATGGCCAAAGGATGCATCCCTTGGACGGGGATTTCAAAAATCCAGGTCGGCGTAATGTGCAGGCTGCGGAAAACCCGGTACCTGATCGGCGAGCAATGTTCGAAACGCCGGGCGTGATTTGATCTTTGCATACCAATCCTTAACGGTTGCCGAGCGATTCCAATCGACATCCGAGATGTAATCAAGGCAACTCAGATGGGCAGCGGCAGTCAAATCAGCCAGAGTCATCACATCCCCCGCCAACCAGCGCCGCTGATCCAAAAGCCAACCCATATAATCAATGTGATATTTGATCCGACCCGCCCCGAATTTCACATTCTTGCTGTCAGGATAGCCGTGGCCCATGACCTTTTTGTTGATCCGCTCATAAAGCAGCTTGGAGGTCACTTCGCTGTGGAATTTATCATCAAACCACGCGCAAATCCGGCGCACCTCATAGCGCGCCTCGGCATCGCGTGGCATCAAAGCCGGGCTGTGATGGGTCTCGTCAATATATTCACAAATGGCCTGACTTTCGCTCATGACCTTGGTGTCGATGCGCAAGACCGGCACTTTTCCGGCCGGGTTGCGACGCAGGAAATCGGGGCTCGGCTCCCAATAGCGCTCTTCGATCAACTCTACTTCCAGCTTTTTTTCCGCCAAGGTCAGTCGAACCTTGCGGCAAAAGGGAGAAAGCGGAAAATGATAAAGGCGGATCATGGCTACGCTCGGTCAGGTCAGTTACCCTGTGATAGCCGCGCGATGGTCGAGGGGCAATGGCTGGCTTTCAACCTTGGCTGCTATTGGCTTTTACAGCGGGTTCCGCTGAAACATCTTCAAAAGAAATTTCATTGAAAGCACGCCGCGCGGCCATCCACATCTATGGTTTCCGCCCCTGACAGAATCGCCGTCGCGCGCCGCTTTACAAAGGCTGATGGTTTGACTGGGTTGCGCCCTTTCGGGTCGGGCAGGATCGCCGCAAGCCGCGCGGCTTGGGTCGGGCTTAAGTCTGCCGCGTCAATGCCAAAATAATGCTGCGCCGCGGCTTGGACCCCGAAAATCCCATCACCGAATTCCGCAACATTCAGATAAACCTCAAGAATACGCTGCTTTGACCAGACAAGCTCGATGAAAGGCGTAAGCACCGCTTCCATCGCCTTGCGCAGCCAAGAGCGGCCCTGCCAAAGAAACACATTCTTGGCCACTTGCTGGGTCAGCGTTGATGCGCCACGGTTTGCCCCTTCTGCAGCGGCGAGTTTGATCGCCGCGATGTCAAAGCCCCAATGCAGGCAAAAATTGGCATCCTCACCGGCAACCACGGATCGGCCCATGCTGGGGGCAATTGTGTCCCAAGACGTCCAGTCTTTTGAAATTCCGCCCAGACGCCATGCCTCAGACATCTGATATAAATTGATCGGCGGCGGCACAAAGCTGAACAGCAGGATCAAGGCGGCGTAGAATATAGCCACCCCGGCCAAAAGGCGTTTCACCCACAGCCATATCCGCCGGCTCTTTGACAGAGCCGGCCTATCCTGCGTTTCGGTGGCAGGGTTCTTTTTGGATCGGGTTTTAGGAGTTTGAACCATCGGCCAACCTGTCCATGAACGGACCGTCGGGGTCAAGCAAGGGATGGAGGAAAAGGCCCCTTAAACAAGGGGCCTGTTACCTATTCTGCCGGAACTTTTTGCGCCTCATCGGAAAGTGGATAGGCGATCAGCTTCAGCATCTCTTTCGGGCATATTTGCAGGAAATTGGCGCGTTCTGCGGCCCAGTCCCCTAGAATTCGGGCCCCATGGCGGCTCCCGGTTTCGGCAACATGGCGCTCGATCAACCCGCGCAGTTGCATCTCCCAATGCGAATGGTTAACGGCGCAGGTCACAACGCTTTCAAGGTTTATAAAGTCTTCGGCCACACCCTTGGGGTCATAGACATAGGCCATCCCTCCCGTCATGCCGGCGCCAAAGTTCGCCCCAATACGGCCCAGAATCACCGCTACGCCTCCGGTCATATATTCACAACCGTTTGAGCCGCAACCTTCAACAACCACCGATGCGCCAGAGTTGCGCACGGCGAAACGCTCACCTGCGCGGCCCGCGGCAAACAGGTGCCCAGCCGTGGCGCCATAAAGCACCGTGTTGCCGATGATGGTGTTTTCCTCGGCCTTGAGCGGCGAAGACATCTGCGGATGCACAACAATAAGGCCCCCGGAAAGGCCTTTGCCAACGTAGTCATTGGCGTCACCTTGAACTTCGATCTTCAAGCCATTCACCGCAAAAGCCCCAAGTGATTGGCCGCAGGACCCATTCAACTTTATGGTAAGATGATCGGCTTGCAGCCCGTTCTTCATGCCAAATTTACGCACAATATGGCTGGAGGCGCGGGTGCCGATGGTGCGGTGAGTGTTGCGAACCGCATAGGAAAGTTGCATCTTTTCGCCCTCCTCAAAGAAGCGCGCGCCGTCCTTTACGATCTCGGCGTCCAGCGTATCGGGCACCGCGTTGCGCGGTTTGGTGCGGTCATAGGTGATCTTTGACGCGCCATCGACGGTGATCAACAGCGGGTTCAAATCGAGATCGTCCAGATGGGCCGATCCACGCGATACCTGTGACAGCAGATCAGCCCGACCGATGATTTCATCAATCGACCGCGCGCCAATTTGGGCCAGAATCTCGCGTACTTCCTGCGCGTAAAAGGTGATCAGGTTGACAACTTTATCCGCCGATCCGGTGAACTTGGCGCGCAGGGCCGCGTCTTGCGTGCAAACTCCCACGGGGCAAGTGTTGCTTTGGCATTGGCGCACCATGATGCAGCCCATGGCGATGAGTGCTGCGGTGCCGATGCCGTATTCCTCGGCTCCCATCATCGCGGCCATCACGATATCGCGGCCCGTGCGAAGCCCGCCATCGGTGCGCAACGTCACCCGTTCACGCAGGTTATTCATCGACAAAACCTGATGCGCCTCGGTCAGGCCCATTTCCCAGGGCAGACCTGCGTATTTGATCGAGGTGGCAGGCGAGGCCCCGGTGCCGCCGTTATGCCCCGAGATCAGGATGATATCGGCCTTGGCCTTGGCCACGCCTGCGGCAATGGTGCCAACACCGGAGGAAGACACCAGCTTAACCGTCACCTTGGCGCGCGGATTGATCTGTTTCAGGTCATAGATCAGTTGCGCAAGGTCTTCGATGGAATAGATATCATGGTGCGGCGGCGGTGAGATCAGCGTCACCCCCGGCGTCGAATGGCGCAGGCGCGCGATCAGGGCGGTAACTTTCATCCCCGGAAGCTGGCCGCCTTCACCGGGTTTAGCCCCCTGAGCGACCTTGATTTCCAATTCCTCGCAAGCATTCAGATATTCAGCCGTCACGCCAAAGCGGCCCGAGGCCACCTGCTTGATCTTGGCCGAAGGGTTGTCACCGTTCGGTTCGGGCAGGAAATGTGCGGGGTCTTCGCCGCCTTCACCAGAATCAGACTTCGCCCCGATCCGGTTCATCGCGACGTTCAGCGTCTTATGCGCCTCAGGCGAGAGAGCCCCCAGCGACATGCCCGGAGTGACAAAGCGTTTGCGGATCGAGGTGATGGATTCCACTTCCTCGATCGGCACGGGCTTGCCCAAGGCCTTGATATCCAACAGATCGCGGATATGGATCGGCGGATTGGCCCGCATTGCAGCCGAATATTGCTTCCACAGATCATAGCTGGCCCTGTCGCAAGCTGATTGCAGCATATGCATGGTCTGCGCTTCCCAAGCATGTTTTTCGCCCGAGCGCCGCGCCTTGTAGAAGCCCCCGATTGGCAGCACATCCGAGCCGCCACGCCAGCCTTTGGCGTGAACTTCTTCCACCTTGATCTGCAAACCGGCCAGACCGATCCCCGAGATACGGCTGTGCATGCCGGGGAAATATTCGGCCACCATGGCGCGCGAAAGCCCCACCGCCTCAAAATTCAAGCCGCCGCGATAAGAGGAAATCACCGAGATCCCCATCTTGGACATGATCTTTAGCAGTCCCGCATCCACCGCATCGCCATAGCGCCGCATTGCGTCGACCAGAGAGCCTTCGACCAACCCGCGACGGATACGATCAGCCACGGTGTCTTGCGCGAGATAGGCGTTGACGGTGGTGGCCCCCGCGCCGATCAACACGGCGAAATAATGGGGGTCGATACATTCGGCCGAACGCACGTTGATCGAACAGAACGTCCGCAAGCCCTTGCGCGTCAGCCATGAATGGACGGCGCTGGTCGCCAAAATCATCGGCATCGCCACCTTGTCGGCACCCTGATGCTGATCGGTCAACACCAACTGGCCAGCACCCGATCGCACGGCATCCTCGGCCTCGGCGCGGATACGCTCCAACCCTTGGCGCAGGGCGTCGTTGCCCGCGCCCACAGGGAAAGTGCAGTCGATAAAGGCCACCTGGTCGCCAAAGCGGCTCACCACCACGTCGAATTCTGCATTGGCCAGAAAGGGGCTTTCCAACACCAGAATTTCATTCTGGGCGTTGTTTTCGTCCAGCACGTTGCGCAGGTTGCCAAAGCGGGTTTTCAGGCTCATCACACGGCCTTCGCGCAACGAGTCGATGGGCGGGTTGGTGACCTGACTGAAATTCTGCCGGAAGAAATGCGACAGCGGGCGATAAACCGATGACAGCACGGCGGCAGGCGTATCATCGCCCATCGAGGCGATCATTTCCTTGCCATCTTCGACCATCGGCGCCAGCACATGCTCGATTTCTTCAATCGTATAACCCGCCGCAATCTGACGTTTGCGCAGATCGCCGCCTTCAAACATCGGGGTTTCCGGCACATCGCGCAGCAGGGCGTTCAGATCGACGATTTTCTCGATCCACTCGCCATAGGGCTGGGCGGCGGCGAGCTTATCCTTCAGCGCCACATCGTGGTAAAGTTTGCCCTCGGCCATATCGACAGCGATCATCTGCCCCGGCCCCAGCGCTCCTTTTTCGCGCACCGTCGTCTCATCAATCGGCACCATTCCGGCCTCAGAGCCTGCAATCAGCAGCCCGTCGCCAGTGACGACATAGCGCATGGGGCGCAGCCCGTTGCGGTCAAGGCCCCCACACACCCAGCGTCCATCGGTCATCGCCAAGGCGGCGGGCCCATCCCAAGGCTCGATCACCGAGTTGCAATAGGCATACATATCCGCCCAAGCTTTTTTCATATCGGTGGTCGCTTTGCTCCACGCCTCGGGCACCAGCATCGTCTTAGCCAAAGGCGCGTTGCGGCCCGACCGCACCAGCGCCTCAAACACCGCATCCAGCGCGCCGGAATCCGATGTGCCGCCCGGAATGATCGGTTTGATATCTTCGGCCGCGTCGCCAAAGTTGTTGGACGCCATGCGAATCTCGTGGCTTTTCATCCAGTTGACGTTGCCCTTCAGCGTGTTGATCTCGCCGTTATGAGCCAACATGCGGAAGGGCTGGGCCAACCACCATTGCGGGAAAGTGTTGGTGGAATAGCGCTGGTGATAGATCGCAAAGGCGCTCTCAAACCGCTCGTCCATCAGATCGGGATAGAACACCGCGACCTGCTCGGCCAGCATCATGCCTTTGTAGATGATTGATCGGCACGACAGGCTGCACAGATACATGCCTTGGATTTGGCTGGCCAAAGCCGCTTTCTCGATCCGCCGGCGGATGATGTACAGCTCGCGCTCGAACTGTTCTTGATCAATGGCCTTTTCACAGCGGATCAGGATTTGCTCGATTTCGGGGCGGGTGGCGTTGGCCTTGTCGCCCAGAACCGAGGTTTCCACCGGCACATGCCGCCAGCCATAGATATAATGCCCCATCCGCAGCACTTCGGATTCCACGATCGTGCGGCAGCGTTCCTGCGCGCCAAAATCGGTTCGCGGCAAGAACACCTGCCCAACCGCAATCAGCTTTGACACATCAGGTTCATGCCCGGTGCGACGCACCTGATCATAGAAAAATTTCACCGGAATCTGGACGTGAATCCCCGCGCCATCGCCGGTTTTGCCATCGGCATCAACAGCCCCGCGATGCCAAACCGCTTTCAGCGCGTTGATGCCGTTTTCCACCACTTTTCGGCTGGCTTTCCCTGAAATGGCCACCACCAGACCAACGCCGCAAGAGGCATGCTCGTCTTCGGTTTTATAAAGACCGTTGGCATCCAGCCAAGCACGCTTGGCTTCTTCTGCGGCAACCCATGCGGCGTCATAAGTGATCATGGTAATTTCCTTCGGCGGAGAGGTCAGCGTTTGAATTGGGCCGTCTGTAGATCCTTAGAACCAACAAGCGGTTCGGCAGAAGACATGACGGCATCGCATTGGAAGAGGGGCTGAGTTGCGGCAAAACCCTTTTCGCCGGGCAAGATGAACTGTACCGGAGTGCCATCCAAGGGCAGATAGGTGCCATCCGGCTGCATCCATTGCGAGGTGCCGGAAAAGAAATTCCGCCAGTCTCGTTTGATGTATTCATTCCCATGGGACTGGCGCAGGACATTCCCGGCATCATCGGTTTCGGTATACTCGAACTCGGTTTGTTCAAGCGTGATCCCGTCAATCATCATGCTTTTGCCGGTCAGCTTGTCATAGCCCTTGACGATGGAGTGCTCGCCATTGTCCTTGGACAAGGCAAAATCAAAAGTGTCGGTGCCGGTTTCAAGCAATGTGGTAAAACTTGCGGGATCGGTCGGATTTGGGTCCAGCGTCTGATGCACGGTGGGGTTCGATTCAAAGCTTTCAACCCATTGCGTTTCGGAATCGATCCGCGACAGGTAGAAAGGCCCCTGCTGATCATAGTCTGCGCGCCACTGATCGCCGGAAGCATCGCCTTCGCAGCGGTAATAGTTCGCAACATAGCATCCGCGTGATTGCACCGTCAGAAAGGTGGTGCAGCCTTCGGGCGGCGTGAAGCTGCCAGCAAAGGCGGGGGTGGTCAGCAAAAGAAACGGCAAGCCCAGTATTTTGGTCATGTTTATCTCCGTCTGGTCATGGAAAATGGGTCAATCTGGCTATGCTATCACTCGGCGGCAACGGATGCGGATTGTGAAAGATATTCCAAAATTGCGTCGGCGGCTTCGCGCCCATCCCGGATCGCCCAAACAACCAGACTGGCGCCTCTTACGATGTCACCGGCGGCATAAACTCCGGCCAGATTGGTGGCGTGACTGCGGAAATCCGCTTTGATCGTTCCCCAACGCGTGACGGCCAATTCCGGCACACCCCAAAGCAATGGTAGCGCCTCGGGCTCAAAGCCCAGCGCCTGCACCACCAGATCAGCCGGCTCAAGATAGTCGGCATCTTCGATCACTTCGGGGACCTGCCGGCCAGAGACATCCGGCGCGCCCAGCCGCATTTTCTGCACCATTACGCCATCAACCACTTGTCCGCCCGTAAAGCCTTTCGGGGCCGAAAGCCAAACGAACTCAACACCCTCTTCCTCGGCGTTTTGCACCTCGCGCTGGCTTCCGGGCATATTAGCGCGGTCGCGGCGGTAAAGGCATTTGACGCTTTGCGCGCCCTGTCGAATGGCCGTGCGCACACAGTCCATCGCAGTATCGCCGCCGCCGATCACAACCACACGCTTGCCTTCAGCGTTAAGCGTGCCGTCGTCGTAATCGGGCACCTCGTCGTCAAAATTCTTGCGGTTTGACGCTGTCAGATAGTCCAAGGCTTTGACCACACCGCGGGCGTCAACTCCGGGGGCGGCAATGTCGCGGGACTTGTAGACGCCGGTTGCGATCAAAAGGGCGTCATGGCTGCCCCTGATTGCTTCAAATGTAAGGTCTTCCCCAACAGCGCAGTTCAACACAAAGCGCACACCCGCCGCTTCAAGTTGCTCAACGCGCTGCATGACGACCGGCTTTTCCAACTTGAAACCGGGGATACCATAGGTCAGCAAGCCGCCAGCCCTGTCATAGCGGTCATAGATCGTGACTTGCACGCCCGCGCGGCGCAACACATCCGCCGCCGCCATTCCTCCCGGACCAGCTCCGATGATCCCCACCGATTCCAGCCGTTCGCTGCGCGCCTTGATCGGCTTGACCCAGCCGCGCTCCCAGGCGGTGTCGGTCAGGTATTTTTCAATCGCGCCAATGGTCACTGTGCCATGGCCGGATTGTTCGATCACGCAATTGCCTTCGCAAAGCCGGTCCTGCGGGCAAATTCGACCGCAGATTTCAGGAAAAGTGTTGGTGGCTTGCGACAACTCATAGGCCTCTTCCAGCCGTCCTTCAGCAGTCAAGCGCAGCCAATCGGGGATATTGTTGTGCAGCGGGCAATGCGACTGACAATAAGGCACTCCGCATTGGCTGCAGCGGCCAGCCTGTTCAGCGGCCTTATCGGCGGCGAACTGACGATAAATCTCATCGAAATCCGCGCCGCGAACGGCGGCGTCGCGCTTCACTGGCATTTCTTTGCCAAGCGTCACGAATTTCAACATTTTCTGCACAGCCATGGCGGCCACTCCTCAACGCTGCGTTGCTTGGGAGTGATACGCCGCGGTCCCACGGATTAAAAGTCAGCAAGGCAGTCCTATATTCCTATTTTATGCGATAGAATAAGCTAATCTAACACTATTCTGTGAAACTAGGTCAGCAAGAGATACCCATCGGAGCACCGCGTCATAAAAAACTGCGCAAGAGCCAATGCGCGAAGCATGATTCGGGTCAGTTCTTAGATCACGCCACCATAGGCCAGCGCCAAAAGCAGGCCGCCGAATGCGATACGATAGAAAGCGAATATCCGGAAATCATGCGTGCGAATATAGGACAAAAGCCATTTCACAACCACAAAGGCGGTCACGGTGGAGACCACGAAGGCAATACCGAGTGAAAGCCAGTCATTCTCTCCGCCGCCGTGGCTAAATTGCTTCAGCAGCTCATAACCACTGGCGGCATACATGGTTGGAATCCCAACCAAAAACGCAAACTCGGTCGCAGCGGCGCGGTTTGAGGTGCCCAGCAGCATGGCAACGAAGATCGTCGCGGCAGAG
>CBDUEF010000014.1:0-18647 GCA_965366095.1 uncultured Cypionkella sp.
GCGCAAAGATGACCGCGACGGCCCAAGGCGCGGCGATTTTTGGCTGTGAGGGCCCGGTTCTGGGCAAGGCGGAAGCGGCCTTTTTTCGGGATTTTGATCCGCTTGGCTTCATTATCTTTGCCAGAAACGTCGAAACTCCCGAACAACTGCGCCGCTTGACCGCTGATCTTCGCAACGCGATTGGGCGCGATGCGATGATTTTGGTGGATCAAGAGGGCGGGCGGGTTCAACGGTTGCGAGCGCCGCATTGGCGCGAATGGCCAACGCCGATTGAGATGGTGGAAAGCGCAGGCCAGCTTGCGGCGCCTGCTATGGCGTTGCGCAGTAGGATCATCGCAAAAGAGTTGCGCGCTGTTGGTATTGACGCAAATTGCGCCCCTGTTGCCGATATCGCCTCGGCTTTAACCCATCCGTTCTTGCGCAATCGCTGCTATGCCGAGGATGCGGCAAGGGTTGTTGAGATCGCGACAGCGGTGGCCGAGGGGCATTTGGCAGAGGGTGTTTTGCCGGTGATCAAGCACATGCCGGGGCATGGCCGATCAACCGTTGACACACATCTGGATTTGCCAAAGGTGACAGCCTCACGCGCCGACCTGATTGACACAGATTTCGCACCTTTTGCGGCTCTGGCCGATTTGCCGATGGCGATGACCGCCCATATCATTTTCACCGCCTTCGACGCCAACAATCCCGCCACACAATCGCGGCCTATGATCACCATGATCCGCGAAGACATTGGCTTTAAGGGCCTATTGCTGACCGATGATCTGAATATGGAGGCCCTGTCCGGCGGTCTTGGGGAAAGAACGGCGCGATCCTTGCAAGCAGGCTGCGATATCGCGTTGCATTGCAAGGGAGACCTTGCCCAGATGATCGAGGTGGCAACAGCGGCGGGACCGATGCGGCCCGAGTCAGTTTTGCGAGCAGACTCTGCGCTTGCGCGGCGCGGTTCTGTTTCCGATGCCTCGATAGAGGCTTTGGACGCCGAGTTGCACGCACTCCTGTCCGAAACCTCGTCATGAGCGATCCCAAGGAGGCTGAGTGGGGAGAGCCAGAACGGTCTTCCTTTGCCGAAAGGCTTGCAGGTGAAGCGCTGATCGTCGATGTCGATGGCTTTGAAGGCCCGCTCGATCTGCTTTTGACGCTGTCACGCACGCAAAAGGTTGATCTGCGGCGCATTTCTGTGCTGCAACTGGCGGAACAATACCTGATTTTTGTTCAGCGCGCGCAAGCCTTGCGGATAGAATTGGCCGCTGACTATCTGGTGATGGCGGCCTGGCTCGCCTTTCTTAAATCGCGGCTTTTGCTGCCCCCCATTCCGGGCGACGAGGGCCCTTCTGCCGAAGATCTGGCCGAGCATTTGGCGTTTCAGCTAGAACGCCTGTCCGCCTTGCGCGAGGCAGCGGCGCGATTGATGGCGCGCGATCAGCTGGGGCGCGATTTCTTTCATCGAGGCCAACCTGAGGAAGTGATCAGACATAAGGCCGTGACCTATTCGGCAAGCCTTCTGGACCTTATGCGCGCCTATGCCCGTATCCGCACCCGAGACGAATTCCGTCCCTATGCCTTTGATCGTGAAAATGTTTTCACCATGGAGCAGGCGCTAGAGCGGATGCGCGGGTTGATCGGCTATGTCGGGGACTGGTCGGACCTCACCTCGTTTTTGCCCGAAGGATGGGATGCAAGCCCGGTGCGCCGCCGCTCGGTCACGGCTGCACATTTTGCGGCGGTGTTGGAAATGGCCAAGCGTGGGCAGGTCAGCTTGCGACAGGGAGAAACCTTCGCGCCCTTGCAAATCAGGCGGACCGAAAGGCCATGACAAACAAAGACCCGCTTGAAAAAACCCTGTTCGAAGCGCCCCTGATGGCGGAGCAAGAGCGCATGGTCGAAGCCATCTTGTTTGCCTCTGCCGCCCCGATTCCGTTGTCGGAATTGGTTTCAAGGATGCCACATGGTTGCGATCCTGCCGAGGCGCTGCTGATCTTGAAGCGCCGGTATGAGGGCAGGGGAGTGCAACTGCTGCGTGTTGGCGATGCCTATGTGATGCGCACTGCGGCTGATCTGGGTTACCTGATGCAAAAGGAAGCGGTTGAAACCCGCAAACTGTCGCGTGCGGCCATCGAGACATTGGCGATTGTGGCTTACCATCAGCCAACAACCCGCGCGGAAATCGAGGAAATTCGTGGGGTTGCGGTCAGCCGGGGAACAATCGATCAACTGATGGAGCTGGACTGGATCAGGTTGGGCCGTCGGCGGATGACGCCGGGTCGCCCGGTTACCTTTGTTGTGACCGAGCATTTCCTCAGCCATTTCGGGCTTGAGTCGGCGCGCGATCTTCCGGGGATAAAAGAGTTGCGCGCGGCCGGTCTGCTCGACAACCGCCCTTTGCCCGGTGGGTCAATGTCGGCACCGGATGAAGACGAGGCCACGCTCGGCCAGAGCGAGCTTTTTGAGGATTAAGCCATGGATATGAATCGTCTGATAAACATGATCATCAACGCCTTTGTTCGAAAGTTCGTGAACAAAGCGGTCAATTCGGGGATCAACTATGCCTCGCGCGGCGGTAAGGCCAAGGCGGAAATGACAGAGGCGGAACGGCTAGAGGCGCAATCCGCACGCGATGTCGCGAAAAAGGCCAATGATATCGCCAAAGCAGCCCGCCGCGTTGGGCTGAAATAAAAAGCCCGCGCAGGGGCAGGGGCACGGGCTTTTTGAGTCATAGTTGTTGATTAGCCCCGCGACTTGCGCCCGCCACGACGACCCGAGGTTGCGGCAGAGGCGGCAGCCGAGGCTTCGGCGAAACTCATTCCGCCTTCAACAGCCTCGATCACCTTGGCAAAGCGGATCCACTCACCGCCATTGGCATCATGGTTCATCAGGAAATTCGCGGCCCGGATGGCCTCCATCTCGACCTGACGCACAGGGTTCATGATCGCCGAGGTCATGCCAGCCCCGATGGCCATCGGCAGGAAGGCCGCGTTGATGCCGTGACGCTGGGGCAGGCCGAAGGAAATATTTGACGCGCCGCAAGTGGTATTGACGCCCAATTCTTCGCGCAAACGCCGCACCAGGGTGAAAACCTGATGCCCGGCGGTTGCCATCGCCCCGATCGGCATAACCAGCGGGTCAACCACGATGTCATGCGCCGGGATGCCGAAATCTGCGGCACGTTCGACGATTTTCTTTGCCACCGCAAAGCGCACATCCGGGTCTTGGCTGATTCCGGTGTCATCGTTGGAAATGGCCACAACCGGCACATTGTATTTCTTGACCAGCGGCAAAACCAGCTCCAGACGGTCTTCTTCGCCGGTGACGGAATTCAGCAAGGGCCGCCCCTCACAGGCCTGTAGCCCAGCCTCCAGAGCCCCCGGCACGGACGAGTCGATGCACAGCGGAACATCGGTAACTTCTTGAATACGCGAAATCAATTCGCGCATCAGCGGCGGCTCGACGAAATTATTGTCGGCATAGCGCGGATCAAGCGCCATCTTGTTGGTAAAGACCGCGCCCGAATTCACATCCAGCACCAAGGCGCCACAAGCCACCTGCTCCAACGCATCGCGCAGGACGGTCTCAAAATTCCCGGCCTCCAGTTCGGCCGCAAGCTTTTTGCGCCCCGTCGGGTTGATCCGCTCTCCGATGACACAAAACGGCTCGTCAAAGCCGATGGTGACGGTCTTGGTTTTCGATTCGATCACAGTGCGAGTCATGACGTGCTTTCTTTATGCGTGATTGGCCGGAACGCCGGAAGCGCCGCCGTTTTCAGTGATCCATGTGGCATTGGCCTTAATGCCGCCGAGCGGGAAGAAATGAACCTGTTCAATGCCAAAGGCAGGGTTCTTGGCCTTATGCGCCGCCAATGCCGCCACAACATCCGTCGGCTCATAGGGCATCAACAGCTTGGTGACATCCATAGCGCGTTTCTGAAGGACACGCAAAGAGGCCCCAACACCGCAGGCAATCGCAAATTTGATCAGCGTTTGCAGCTTGGCTGGTCCCGCTACGCCAATATGCACCGGCAATTTGATGCCCTCAGCGGCCAAGCGGTTGACCCAAGCGATCACAGGCTCGGCCTCGAAACAGAATTGGGTGGCCATAGCCATTTTTGCATCCGTGCGTTCGGAAAACGCCGATTTCCAGCGCGCGGCTTCCATCACCGCCTTGTCCGAGCCATCCGCGTCGATGTCCTTGTTTCCTTCGGGGTGGCCGGCCACATGCAAGCGGTCAAAGCCATCGAATGCCCCACTTTCGATCAACTGCATCGAGCTGTGGAAATCACCCATGGGTTTCGCAACCCCTCCGGCCAAAAGCAGCGCCTGTCTGACATTCGCCTCGCCCTGATAGCGGGCGACCCAGTCCTTGAGCACGCCTTTGTTGGCAATGATCCTTGCCGGAAAATGCGGCATGACATCAAAGCCTTCGCCGTTGATCCGCTTGGCCGTGGCAACCATTTCCTCGATTGGCGTGCCTTCGATATGGGCGACGTAGACCCGCGTGCCCTTCGGCAAAATTGCGCGAAAATCCTCAATCTTTTCCGCAGTACGCGGCATCACCTCGATCGAGTATCCGCGCAGGAACGCTTCCACTTCGGCGCTGTTGCCGGACGGTTGAGTTGCTTCACGTCGAAAATTGAACAGTGCCATTTTGGCCTCCAATTGGAATGTCAGGCATTTGCCCAACCTTCGCCGTTGATCAGGATTTTCAAGCGCTCGATGTCGAATTCGCTTTCCAGTCGCGCCGCTTCCGATGCGGCAATGGCATCGGGCTCGCCCTCTACGTCATAGGGGGCTGCCTTGCGCCATTCTGCCAGATAGGCATCGGCATCCTTTGCGCCAATTTTCATGGCACATCTGTCGATGGCCTGTTCAAATCGCTCGGACAGTTGCACTTTCGATCCGCGACGCCCCTTGCCGACGATCACTTGGGCTGGAATGTCTCTCCAGAAGACCACCGTTACGTCAGGCATCGTGCGAATCCTTCTTATTTTCTGCTCTTCTTCTATGCGGCGAACCGCGACCAACGATGTCGGTTTTCGACATGGCGCGCTTCACCAGCGACTTGACGCAATCGCCGCTGCAATAAATTGGCTTGCCTTACAAGGGACGATTGGCAAATCAAAACGGCCCATCATCACTTTTGGCCATGTCGGGGCCCTTGGCACAGCAATGCTTGCCAGCACGCGGCAAGCGGACTAGTTTCAGGGCAACCACATATGGAGGGCGATATGCCGCCCGAGCGTCCCCTAGGGGAGGACGCATTGTTGCCAAGGGTCGAGACGTCTCCAGACGTTTCTCGGGGCAATAACCCGTCTTTCCCCCACGATAGTTTTGATACGGGGCTTTATGCCGCCGTTGATTTAGGCACGAACTCTTGCCGGATGTTGATTGCGCAACCTCGCGGCAGTCAGTTTACGATTGTCGACAGTTTTTCAAAGACGGTTCAGCTTGGCACCGGGCTTGAATCTTCGGGCCGCTTGAGTCGGGCGTCCATGGTGCGCACTTTACAGGCTCTGCGGATTTGCCAAAAGAAGATCGAGCAGCACAAAGTTTCTCGGATGCGGTTGGTGGCAACCGAAGCGGCGCGCCGTGCCCGCAATTCGCAAGAGTTTCTGCGCCATGTTCGGCGGGAAACCGGATTGCAGATCGACATAATTGCGCCGGAGGAAGAGGCCAGACTAGCGGTCATCTCTTGCGCCCCCCTTGTTTTGCCGCGGACAGAACAGCTTTTGGTTGTCGATATCGGCGGCGGATCGACCGAGCTGGTTTGGATTGATCTTTCAGCTGTCGAGCCGCAAGATCGCGCAAAGGCGATTATGTTGCTGCACCTTGGTTTCAAGTGCCAGCCTCACAATGGCGCCAAGGTCGTGGATTGGATATCTGTCCCCTTGGGCGTGGCCACGCTGAAAGAACAGTTTCAGGATGTCGACGACGATGCCGCGCAGTTTGCGCTGATGAGTTGGTTTTTTGAAGAAAACCTGTCCAGCTTTTCCCCCTATAATTCGGCCCAAAAACGCGACGGCTTCCAGATCATTGGCACTTCGGGAACGGTGACAACGGTTGCGGCAACGTTTTTGAATCTGCGCCGCTATGATCGCAACAAGGTGGATGGGCTGCAAATGACCACGGATCAGATTGATTCGGTCATCCGTGAATACCTTGCCCTTGGGCCGGACGGCCGCCGTGTTGATCCCAGAATCGGGCGTGACCGCCATTCCTTGATCATGTCCGGGGCGGCTATCCTTCAGGCTCTGATGAGGATATGGCCAACCGACAGGCTTTCGGTAGCCGATCGTGGCCTGCGTGAAGGGCTACTCTATGCACAGATGAGCGCCGATGGCGTGTTGATGGACGGACCATTCGAATGACAGGCGACAAGAAAAGCGGAGAAAAGAACAGCTCGGGGCGCGGTCAGCGTGATCTTCGGGTGCGGGTCAAGACGGCCAAGGGCAGAAAGCTGTCCTCGACGCTTTGGTTAGAGCGGCAATTGAACGATCCTTATGTTCAGCGTGCCAAAAAGGAAGGCTATCGTGGCCGGGCCGCGTTCAAGATCCTTGAGTTGGATGACAAATTCGGATTTTTCAAACCGGGCGCGCGTGTTGTGGATCTTGGTTGCGCACCGGGGGGCTGGTGTCAGGTGGCGGTTGGCCGGGTCAATTCGCTGGGGGAACGCCCCAACAAACCCGTCGGCAGTGTGCTGGGCGTTGATTTGCAGGCGATCGAGGCGATTTCCGGCGCGCAGATACATCAACTGGATTTTCTGTCCGAAGAGGCCGACGCATTGGTCAAAGGTTGGCTTGGTGGCCGTGCCGATGTGGTGCTAAGCGATATGGCCGCCGCCTCCTCGGGGCATAAGGGCACCGACCATTTGCGCATTATTGCCCTTTGCGAAGCCGCTGCCTATTTCGCTTTTGATGTGTTGGAAATTGGCGGCACTTTTGTGGCCAAGGTTTTGGCTGGTGGGGCCGAGGTGGAGTTGCAAACCATCCTAAAACGCGCCTTCACCAAGGTTGCAAATGTGAAGCCGCCATCGAGTCGGGCGGATAGTTCGGAAAAATTTGTCGTCGCCCAAGGGTTCCGGGGCCATCCCGATGCCGAAGCCGCGGATTTTCAAACGCCGGATTGACGCCATATCGGCGACAATCCATCCGCATGTGCCAAAGAAAAGGGCGCCATATGGCGCCCGTTGACATAGATTTGATTTAAAGTGATCAGCCGCCCCAGGTCCGAACCGGGCCGCAATCCATATGCACAAAATTCGAGCGGTAATAGTGCCCAACGCCTCCGCCCGAACAGGCCTCAGCCGCCTTTGCCATCTGCGATACTGAACGCGATTTCAAACGCAGATCGGCCGCTTGGCCTTTCATGTGCAGCGAATTCTTGGCAACACCGCGCGAATGCGACCGCAGCATCGCATTGGTCGCAGCGCTGCGATACCCGGACAGCAGCATATAAGGCTCATTCACGTCCAAAAGCCGATGGGCCGCAGAGATCACATCCATATTGCGCGGGTCCATCGTAATGGCCCCGTCGGTGCGCCAGTCGCGCATGAAGTGATTGATTTCTTTCAGAACCTCGGGGATATACTCTCCCTCGATCCAATAGATCGTATCAACGCTTTCACCGGTGCGGCCAGAATACATTCGAACCCGCCGAATGTCGCCCGCGCCTTTCAGAAAACCAAAAGCGTTGCTGTATGTAGGGGCCGCGACAACGACAGTCGCCGCAAAAACCCCCAGCAGCCCACGCCGCGTGATACCCGTCAAACTTGAATTCGCCATTCTTTGCGCCTGTCCCGTAGTGGTCTTCGACCGCCTGTATCGACGGATTGCATTGACACTTCATCCCCAAGTGCTCGCACCTTATGGCACAAACCTGTGAAATGCCCAACAGCAGATAACCGCGATTCTGTAGAGAGTCGCATCAATAGGCGAAAAATTGCTGAATTTGATATCGTCAATGCTTGGTATTATCCGAAAACTTTTTGGTGGCCAAACTGCGACAATCGCCGCAGCGGCCGCTCTTTCTCTTGAATTAGGTGGTAACTGCGAGTTTACATGTCGCGGTATTTAAGAAATTATCGTTTGAAATTTGGCCGTGTTGAAACTCGACCGGCCGCTCGTATTCAGGATCAGTTGCAAGATGTTTTCATATCGTAATTTTCGCTTGAAAAGCCGCACGGCAATGGTCGTGTTTCTTGCCTGCGTAATCCCAATTCTGCCAGTGTATTCGGCGCAGGGGCAGGTTTCATCCTTCATCCAATCCGTCGCCGAAGCGGCGGCATCAGACACTGTCGTCGCGGACTACTACCGGACACATGGCTATGAAACGCTTTGGATTGGCCCCAAGGATGTAGAGCGCAGAAATGCGCTGCTTGCGGCATTCGACACGGCTGGCCTGCACGGGCTTGCGCCGTCCCGGTATGATTCTGCGGAATTTCGCTCCAGATTTGCCACGGCGCAGACCGAAGGCGATCTGGGCCGCCTTGAAGTGGCGATGACCGAGGCCTTTCTGAGTTATGCACATGACATGAAGTCTGGCGTCTTGACGCCAAAGAAGGTGGATGCAGGGATTGTGCGGGTGATCGTCGCGCCTGAGCCGGCGGGCCTGTTGCTGGAAATCGGGCAAGACAATCCACAGGCCTTTCTGCATGCGCTGCCACCGAAATCGCCAAAATACGCACGTCTGCTGAAAGAAAAGGTCCTTCTGGAAAGCCAGCTTGCGGCACAGACATGGAGCGGCCCGCTTGTGGCAAGCAAGTTGGAACCCGGTGCAAGCGGCGCCCAGGTTGTCGCCATGCGCGATCGTTTGACCGAGTTGGGCTATTTGACGCGGTCCATTTCGCAAACCTATGATCGCAAGATCGTGTCCGCTGTGCAAAGATTCCAATTGGATCAGGGGTTGAATGCCGATGGGGTTGCAGGGCCCAGCACGATCGACGCCATGAATATGTCGCCGCGTGATCGGCTTAAAGCTGTGGTTGTGGCAATGGAGCGGCTGCGCTGGTTGGGCGATGCGCCTTTGGGCGCGCGTCATATCTGGGTCAATCTTCCCGATTTCACCGCCAAGATCGTTGATGGTGGCAAGGTGACGTTTCAGACGCGCACCGTGATCGGAAAATCGGTGGAAGAGCAGCGCAGCCCCGAGTTTTCGGATGAAATGGAATATATGGTCGTTAACCCAAGCTGGGGGGTGCCGCGGTCGATTCTGGTGAAAGAATACCTGCCGCTTTTGCGCTCTAATCCGAATGCGGTCAGCCATCTTCAGGTGGTAGACAATCGCGGGAGGGTAATCCCACGGGGGGCCGTGAACTTCGCGGCTTATTCTGCGTCGAATTTTCCATTTGGCCTGCGTCAGCCGCCCTCGGACGGCAACGCACTGGGCAAAGTGAAGTTCATGTTCCCCAATCAATACAACATTTACCTGCATGATACGCCCTCGAAAGGCCTTTTTGCCAATGAAGTGCGCGCCTACAGTCATGGCTGTATTCGGTTGGGCGATCCAATGGATTTTGCCTATACCTTGCTTGCAAAGCAATCCGACGATCCCAGAGCTGAGTTTCAGCGCGATTTGGATACAAACCGCGAGACAAATGTGACGTTCAAGCAGAAGATTCCCGTGCATCTGGTCTACTTCACCGCATGGCCCACCGATGATGGCGCAATCGGCTATCGTCGTGATGTTTACGGTCGCGATGGCAGGATATTTGATGCGCTTGTAAAGGCTGGGGTGGTGCTGAGCGGCGTTCAGGACTAAAATCAATTTGGTTGATTTCCAGCCGGAGACAGAGATGGCTTTCACTGTTCAAGAAATAGCCCAAGCACTTGGGGCGGAGGCTGTTGGCGAGATCGGGATGAAAGTTGAAAGGGTGTCAGAGCCCGCTTTTGCCGGGCCTGATGATTTGGCTTTGGCGCTGGCCCCCAAATACAGTGCCGGTCTTGCCAGTGGCCGCGCAAGGGTTGCGGTGCTGTGGCCCGGCGCTGATTGGCAGGGTTTCGGGCTGAGGGCGGCCATTTTTGCGCCTCGGGGCCGCGTTGCGATGGCTGGCATCTCTGCAATGATGGACCTGGGGCCCGCAATAGCGCTTGGCGTTCACAAGATGGCCTTGGTTGATCCTTCGGCGCAGATCGGACGGGATGCCGCGATCGGGCCTTTTGTTACGATTGGAGCCGGGGCAAAGATCGGCCAAAGGGCGCGGATCGCCTCTCATGTTTCTATCGCCGACGGGGCGGAAATTGGCGATGACGCCCTGATCTTGAACGGAGCCCGCATTGGTGCGCGCGTTCAGATCGGAGCGCGATTCATTTGCCAGCCGGGGGCGGTTATTGGGGCGGATGGATTTTCTTTTGTCACCGCAGAACCCTCTGGGGTTGAGGAAGTGCGCGCAACCTTGGGGCACCGCGCGGAAATCAAGCCGCAAAGTTGGACAAGGATCCACTCTCTGGGTTCGGTAAAGATCGGTGATGATGTCGAGGTCGGGGCAAATTGCGCCATTGATCGCGGCACAATCCGCAACACCGAGATTGGAAACGGCACCAAACTCGATAATCTGGTGCACGTTGGTCACAATGTGCAGGTCGGCAGCGATTGCTTGCTATGCGGTCAGGTTGGCATCGCCGGGTCTGCCAAGATCGGTGATCGGGTGATTTTGGGCGGGCAATGCGGTGTGAATGACAATATTTTCGTGGGAAATGATGTCATTGCGGGCGGCGCGACCAAGATTTTCACCAACGCCCCGGCGGGTCGCGTGTTGCTGGGCTATCCGGCGGTGAAAATGGAAAGCCACGTCGAGATGCAAAAGGCATTGCGAAGGTTGCCGCGTCTTGCCAATCGAGTTGCTGATCTAGAGCGGGCCCAGTCTGGCAAGGCCATTCCATTGACGGGCGACAGTGACTAGATCGGCTCAAACAATGCAGCAGTTGAGGCCAGAATGATCGAGTTGATCCAAACGATCGAGTATAAAATTCGCCGCATTATTGCCGAGCAGGCCGTTCTTGAAATCGAGGATGTAACGCCAGAGGCCAGTCTGGAGAGCCTTGGCATCGACAGCTTGGGATTGGTTGAATCCATTTTTGCCATCGAGGAAGAGTTCGATATTTCGATCCCCTTCAATGCCAATCAACCAAAACTGGGCCCCTTCGCCGGATCGACCGTCGGCTCGATTGTGGCGGTGGTCACCGAGATGGTTAAGGCGGCCGGACGGTGAAGCGTGTTGTCATCACCGGGGCCGGGACGATAAATCCCTTGGCTCGGGATGTTGCGGGAACCTATGCCGCCTTTAGCGAAGGGCGTTGCGCCATAGGGCCATTGGATTTGGCCGACAAGCAGCGTCTGGAGATCAAGATCGGCGCGCAGGTTCAAAACTGGTCGCCGCCAGAGTGGTTCGGGCGTCACGAAATAGCTCTATATGATCGCTTCACCCAGTTTGCTTTGATCGCGGCGCGTCAAGCCGTGGCGCAGTCGGGTCTTAGCTTTGCCGGAGAACTTGGCGATGCGTCTGGTGTCGTGCTGGGAACCGCTGCGGGGGGCGTGAACACCTGGAACGAAAGCTATCGTTCGGTCTATCAAGACGGAAAAAATCGCGTTCACCCGTTTGTGGTACCCAAGCTGATGAATAACGCGGCGGCAAGCCATATTTCCATCGAATTTGGCCTCAGAGGCCCCAGCCTGTCGGTCTCAACCGCCTGTGCGAGCTCCAATCATGCCATGGGCTTGGCGCTGCAGTTGCTTCGGGGGGGCAGTGCCAAAGTGATTCTGACGGGTGGGTCGGAATCCATGCTTTGTTTCGGCGGCTTGAAGGCTTGGGAGGGCCTGCGCGTGATGTCGCCTGATGCGTGTCGCCCTTTCAGCCTTGACCGCAGCGGTATGGTTCAGGGCGAAGGTGCCGGCGTGTTCGTCTTTGAAGAACTGGAACATGCGAAATCGCGCGGGGCCGAAATCCTTGCCGAAGTGATTGGATTTTGTATGACCTCGGATGCCAGCGACATCGTCATGCCGTCCCAACAGGGCGCGGCCCGGGCCATCGCGGGCGCACTTCGTGATGGCGGGCTGAACCCCGAAGATGTCGGCTATATCAACGCGCATGGCACCGGCACAATCGCCAATGACCGAACCGAATCAGCGGCGATTTCCCAAGTCTTTCAAGACCATGCAGATCGGTTGATGATCTCATCCACCAAGGCAATGCACGGGCATCTGATTGGTGGTGCGGGTGCTGTCGAGCTTTTGGCCTGTTTGATGGCCCTGGGCAAAGGCGTTATTGCGCCGACAATCGGCTATCAGCTGGCCGACCCGGAATGCGATTTGGATGTCGTGCCGAATGTCGCCCGCGACCAAAGCATCAATGTGGCCTTGTCCAATGCTTTCGCCTTTGGCGGTCAGAACGCCGTGATCGCTTTGCGCAAGGCATGAAAAAGCGCGCCTGATTGCAGGCGCGCTTTTGTTGTTAGGATCACCGCAGAATTACGGCGCTGCGGGCTTGGGCATCGTGGCCGCCACAGCCTCAAATCCCGTCGTGAAGCCTTTCAACGACAGGGTCAACGTGACCTTTTCCTTGGGTGCAACAACTGGAACAATCGTCAAGACGGCGTTAGCACCTTTCTTGAACTGCGCCAATTCATCAGCCGTGAATCCAACACGTGCAACGCAGCCAACCTTGGTGCAGAACGAGAAGGGGTAGATTTTTGCCTTCCCGGTGTCGATCGTCAAGGTCAGATTATCCGTCAGCAAAGTTTCAAGTGGAACAACAATCGTTGCGCCTGCAACGGCTTGGCCTGAATCGTGCAATGGAAACATGCTGTATTCTGCGACTGAATTGCCTTGGGCGTCTTTTAACAATTGGTACAATTGGCAAGGATCTGCACCATCCGCCGTTTTGACACAGCGTTGCTCCCATTGCTCAAATTTTGCTGCAACATAGTTCGATCCAACGCCATCCGCTTTGGCCGCATCCGTTCCCATCGACAGGTTGCTGTCGTTGGGAGCGTCGGCAACGGTTGCAGGCGCGTCCGCAACAGTTGCAGGTGCTTCCGGGGCCGTTGCGTCTTGCGCCCAGATGGTCGAATAGGTCGCCATGCTTCCCAAGGCGACAGCCATTGAAAGCATCAAATTGCGAGTCCGTGGTGTGATCGACATCTCTGCCTCTTCCATGTTTGTTTCGTGAGTGCCTTAACACGGCTGCATAACCAAGTCAGCGGAAAATAGCACCTTCCAGATGACGCCTTTGGCGAGTTATCGCCGATACCAAGCCACCGAAAGCAAACAAAAAAGGAGCCAGTTTCCCGGCTCCTTTCTCAATATTTTTATTCTCCCTGTCGGACTGGCCGACAACATTATCCGGACGCTATGACGTAAACTTGTGAGCGTCAACGGCAATTATTCTATCCTGTTGACGCTGCATTAAAAAAAGCCGCGCCAATCAGTGGCGCGGCAGTCAAACAGGGAGGAGGTCACAACAGAGAGAACGGGCTCACACCATCAACAACAACACTGGCATGAGAAAGTTAAAAATGTATTTTGAGCGGGTGGATCAAGTGGACAGGTCTGCGGTGATGTAAAATGACGGATGTGGCAATGGGCGATACGATTTTTGTCGGCGGCGGCGGAGACGGCTATGGAACGGCGCAGAACCTTTTGCTCAAATATGGCAACCGCCACGGTCTGATTGCGGGGGCCACGGGCACAGGAAAGACCGTTACGCTGCAAATTCTGGCGGAAGGGTTTTCGGCCGAGGGCGTGCCGGTGTTTATGGCGGATGTAAAAGGCGATCTGTCGGGGCTGGCGGCGGCTGGGTCGGTTGATCAAAAACTGCACGATGCCTTTGTGAAACGGGCGGCCACCATTGGCATGGAGCTCAGCTATCGCAGTTTTCCTGTTACCTTTTGGGATATGTTTGCCGAGCAGGGCCATCCGATCCGCGCAACCGTGGCCGAAATGGGCCCCTTGCTTCTAAGCCGGTTGCTCGAATTGACCGAACCGCAGGAAGGCGTGCTGAACGTCGCCTTCCGTTTGGCTGACGAGCAGCAATTGCCGTTGCTGGATCTCAAGGATCTGCAAGCCCTTCTTGCCTATGTGGCTGAAAATGCGACACAGATTTCCGCGCAATACGGTCTGGTCTCGCCGACATCGGTGGGGGCGATCCAGCGTCGATTGCTGGTTCTGGAAAATCAGGGCGCGGCGCAGATGTTTGGCGAGCCTGCGCTGGAGCTGGCCGATCTGATGCGGCTGGATGCCAATGGGGCTGGCCATATCAACATTCTTGCCGCCGACAAACTGATGAACTCTCCCCGGCTCTATGCGACGTTTCTGTTGTGGCTCTTGTCTGAGCTGTTCGAAGAGCTGCCCGAGGTTGGCGATCCCGACAAACCCAAACTGGTTTTCTTCTTTGACGAAGCGCATCTGTTGTTCAACGATGCCCCCAAAGCCTTGGTTGCGAAAGTTGAACAGGTCGCGCGTCTTATCCGGTCCAAAGGGGTTGGCGTTTACTTTATCACCCAAAACCCGGCAGACGTCCCAGACGTGATCCTGGGGCAACTGGGAAATCGGGTGCAGCATGCTTTGCGCGCCTTCACCGCCAAAGATCAGAAAGATTTGCGCCTTGCTGCGCAAACCTACCGTCCAAACCCGCGTTTTGCGACCGAAGACGCGATTCGTGATGTCGGGACCGGCGAGGCGGTAACGTCATTTCTGGAAGCAAAGGGCATTCCCAGCATTGTCGAGCGCACTTTGGTGCGACCCCCATCATCGCAACTTGGCCCGGTTGCTCCGGCGGTTCGGGCCAAAATTATGGCTGAGTCCACAATGGGCGCCAAATACAATACATTGATAGACCGCGATTCGGCTTATGAGCGGTTGCGCGCCAGAGCGGAAACGGCTGCCAAGCAGGCCGCCGAGGCACAAGATGCTGCCGCGCAAAAGTCGGCCCAAGACCGTGAGTTTCAAAATGCGCGCCGTTATGACGGAGGACAAGCGGCCAGTCCGCCTGCTCCAAAAACCACAAAGGCAAGCCGATCTGATTCGATTGGGGAAACTTTTGTGAAAAGTTTTGCCAGACAATTGGGCTCACGCTCGGGCCAGGCCGTCATAAGGGGGGTTTTGGGCTCGCTCTTCAAACGCTGACCCAAATTATGCCACGGCAGGGCCATAGTTGAAGGCTATTTCTTAAGGGCTCGCAACCTTGAGGGAACTGCCATGGCCCTGACAGCCGCCGAACAATATCTGCTGGAACTGATCAACCGCGCCCGTCTTGACCCGGCGGCCGAGGCCAAAAGGCTTGGGATAGGCCTGAATGACAACCTTGCGCCGGGCAGCATTGATGCCAGCCAAAAACAGGCTTTGGCGCCAAACGTCCTATTGGAATCGGCGGCCGTCTCGCACTCGAACTGGATGCTTTCGGCGGATATCTTTTCCCATATCGAATCGAACGGAAGCACACCGGCCAGCCGAGCAACCTCTGCAGGGTATAAGTGGAATATGGTTGGCGAGAATATCGCGATGCAAGGATCGACAGGGAAACTGGACGCGGGCAAAGCCATCGCTGCCGAGCATGATGGCCTGATGCGAAGTGCGGGCCACCGACTTAATCTGCTGGAGGGGAATTATCGCGAGATTGGCGTCGGACAAGAAATAGGCGTATTTACGCAGGCCGGTCAAAACTACAACGCCTCTATGGTCACCGAAGTCTTTGGCCGCTCTGGCAACACTGTGTTTGTCACCGGCGTCGCCTATGATGACAAGAACAAGGACGCCTTTTACAGCATCGGAGAGGGGAAGGCAGGGGTAACTATTTCGGCCTCAGGAGTCTCAACCAAAACTCTGGCGGCCGGAGGCTATGCCGTGGGCATTTCGGCCGCTGACACCGTGCATATCTCTGGGCTGGTGGGAAAAGTCTCATTTGCCGCAGATATTTTTGACGTGACGGAAAATGTGAAAGTGGACGTGGTCGACGGAAATACGCTCTCGGTTTCCACAAGTATCACCTTAGGGACCGGCATCAACAATCTGAAGTTGCTAGGTTTTCAAGATTTGGCTGCAACGGGAAACTTGGCTGCAAATTCGATCAATGGCAACAATGGGAACAATCTTCTAAAGGGCCTTGGTGGAAATGACAAAATCTTTGGCGCGGGCGGAGCGGATCAAATCTATGGCGGCGCTGGCAATGACAGCCTTGCAGGAGACTCGGGCCAGGACCGGCTGGACGGCGGGACAGGCAATGATCAGTTGACAGGCGGTCTGGATGCCGATGTCTTTGTTTTCACCAAAGGCTCGGGTGCCGACACGATTGTCGATTTCAAACTCTTGCAGGGTGATAGTCTGGCTTTGGACGATGCGCTTTGGAATGGGCTTGATCTCAGCGCCGCTCAGGTCGTATCGCAATTTGCCCATCTGGTTAAGGGCGTGGTTCAGTTTGATTTTGGCGGTGGTCAAACCCTCAAGTTGGCCGGAGTGACCAGCTTGTCTGGCATCGCGGATCACATCGAGTTTATCTAAAGTCGTCGGATTTTTAACCGCGTAAGCCGGTTTTCACGGCGCTGCACAACTTCAAAGCGCACGCCGTGAAAGCTGAAAGCCTGCCCCTCGGTCGGGATCATCTGGGCTTCATGGATGACCAAACCGGCAATCGTATTGGCTTCAACGTCGGGCAGGTTCCAATCGGTCGCGCGGTTCAGGTCGCGGATGGTCATCGCGCCTTCCACGAGATATTCGCCATTCTCGCCGCGTTTCAGCCCGGCATCGCGTTCAACAACATCGAATTCATCGGTGATTTCGCCAACGATCTCTTCAAGAATATCTTCCAGAGTGATCAACCCCTGCAGGCCGCCGTATTCATCAACCACCAGAGCGAAATGCGTGTGGCGTTTTAGAAATTCCCGCATTTGCTCGTCAAGCGAGGTCGTGTCGGGAATGAAATACGGCTTCATCGCCACTTTGACGATATCAAGCGCGTCGATGCTGCCGCCGCCCTTACCGTCTGGTCCTCGCAACAGCCGATCCACTTCGCGCAGCAAATCCTTGGCGTGAACGACCCCCAGAATATTCTCTTCATCGCCGCGAAACACCGGCAAGCGTGAATGCGATGACGCCAGCACTCGGGTGATGATCTGATCCGGCATCAAATCCGCATCAATCATCTCGATTCGGCTGCGGTGGCGCATTATTTCGTCGACAGTGCGGTCAGACAGATCAAGCGCCCCCAGCAATCTGTCGCGGTCTTCCTTTTCCACCGCGCCTTCGGAATGGCCAAGCGCAATCGCGCCCATGATTTCTTCGCGCAGGGCAAGGATCTTGCTATTGGGATCGGCCCGCACGCCAAAAAGCCGCAAGATGCCACGAACCAAAGCCCGCACCAATGAGATGACGGGCGAGAACAACATTATCAACACGCGAATCGCGGGTGCAACCCTGACCGCGACAGCTTCGGGAAAGGTGATTGCCAAGGTTTTGGGAAGAACTTCACCGAAAACCAGCACGAGAACTGTCATAACGGCTGTCGCCATCACCACGCCACTGTCGCCGAACATGCGGGTGAGAAGGGCCGTCGCCAACGAGGCCGAAAGGATGTTTGCAATATTGTTGCCCAGCAGCAGTGCGCCGATCATGCGTTCACTGTCATTGGTCACATGCATGGCACTTTCGGCGCCACTTGATCCCCGATCGGCCTGGGCCTTGAGTTTGCCACGCGAGGCGGCGGTCAAAGCTGTTTCAGAGCCTGAAAAGAACGCAGAGGCCACCAAAAGCGCACAAATACCGCCGGCAGTAAGCCAAAACGAGGTGTCAAGCATGGCGTTGGTCATTGTCTATCCATTTGGTTCTGGTCCGATTTGAGTTATGTGCAGGCTTGGACAATCATTCAAGGGCAGGCCTAGCCCGTTATTTTTGCCAAAGGGTGATAATTCATCACCAGGTCGCGCAGCTGATCTTCCAGCACGTGCGTGTAGATTTCCGTCGTGGCCAGATCGGCATGTCCGAGCAAGGTCTGAATAACCCGTAAATCCGCGCCGCCAGCAAGAAGATGTGTCGCAAAAGCGTGACGCAGGGTATGGGGCGTCACCAAGGCAGGATCAATCCCGCCAAGGGCCGCTATCTCTTTGATCAGAATGTAAAAATGCTGCCTTGTCAGGTGGCCTTCTGCTCCCGTGCTGGGAAAGAGGTAGCGGGCGGCTTTACCAGCCCAGAGCTGTTTGCCATTGGTTTTTGCAAGATCTACCTGCGCATCCCGCTGTGCCAACCACTCGGCAACCGCAATCTTTGCAGGCGCAGACAGTGGAACCATCCGTTCCTTATCGCCCTTACCTTTGACAAGGATCATTTTGGGCGCCCCGCGCACTGCGGCAACGGGCAATTCAACCAATTCAGAAACCCGCATCCCGGTCGCATAAAGCAATTCAAGCAAGGCCCGATTGCGAATCCGGTCAGCATCCGTGCGCCCGTAATTGGGGGCAGCCTCCAAGAGCCGGGACACATCGGCTTGGGAAAGCGTTGAGGGCAGGTGTTTTGCCGAGGCCGGCCCGGAAATTTTGAGAGCGGGGTTTTCTTCACACCAATTCTCGGCCCGCGCCAAACGATACATTTGGCGAATGGCACTTAAACGCCGCGCCCGTGTTGCCTTGGACAATCCATTGGCATCACAAGATAAAAGATAGTCCTCAACAT
>CBDUEF010000015.1:0-18395 GCA_965366095.1 uncultured Cypionkella sp.
ATAAACTGCGCGCTAGAAGAAAAAAGATAAAGCCTTAAACTCAATATTTATTTACTTAACAGTTAGGTAGCCACGTTCTGACAACAGACCACAGACGCCTTGCATAAGCTCCGTTTCTTCAGGCGATGCAATTGAATCATTCGAAAATGGGCGAAGATCGGAAAGATCCATTGCAATTCCGACCAATGAAACCAGGTGAATACAAAAAAGAAACGTCTCAAATTCTGGGTTTAAGGTGATATCCAAGCCGGAACCTGACACATCAGTAATATGGGCAAGAGCGGAAGGTTCTGATAGATGCGCAAGCCCGGTCAGTTGACTATATGGCTTGCCTAAGTGCCGCAGTGCTACCAATCTTGGAGTAGATTTGCTTTTTTGCTGGCCGGAACGAATCCCGCGGAGGCACTCTACTGCCTCCATTTCTTGGCGCACCAAAACAGATGCTTGAACATATGTCGCGGTAGCTATTGTATGCTCTACAATATCAATGCCTTGCGTGATGGCCGTATGGATCGACGCGCGCCATACCTTCGATTTCACATGACTTGAAGGGTATTCGCGCTCCTCTCTAAGATAAGCTGACGCCATACAAGAAACCACCGCCTCGCGCGCCGACCAAAGGATACCTAAACGGTCACGAAAGCCGGCGGCGGTTTTGGCGCGTCGGAGGCGAAAACTCTCATCAAGAATTCAGATTTTGGCTCAGTGGATCCGCATGGGGCGGCACATTCAAGCCAACCGCCCCCAGAGGTCATATTCCCCGGCTTCTTCCACGGTGACGGCGACGATATCGCCGGGGGCCAGGGCCTCGAAGCCCTCGTCTATGAACAGATTGCCGTCGATCTCGGGTGCGTCGGCCATGGTGCGGCAAGTGGCGCCTTCGGCGTCGATCTCGTCCACGATGACTTGGAGCGTTTGGCCGACTTTCGCCGCCAGTTTGGCCTCGGAAATCGCTTGGGCCTTTTCCATGAAACGGTCCCAGCGGTCTTGTTTGACCTCGGCGGGCACATGGTCGGGCAGGGCGTTCGAGCGCGCGCCTTTGACGTTTTCATATTGAAAACAGCCGACGCGGTCGAGTTGGGCCTCGTCCATCCAATCGAGCAGGGTCTGGAATTCGGCCTCGGTCTCGCCGGGGTAGCCGACGATGAAAGTCGAGCGCAGGGTGATGTCGGGGCAAACATCGCGCCATGCGGCGATCTCATCGAGCGTGCGGGCGGCGGCGGCGGGGCGGGCCATCCGGCGCAGGGTGTCGGGGTGGGCGTGTTGGAAGGGGATGTCGAGATAGGGCAGGATCAATCCATCCGCCATCAGCGGGATCAGGTCGCGCACATGCGGGTAGGGGTAGACGTAATGCAGGCGGACCCATGCGCCGAGGCTGCCCAGATCGCGGGCAAGATCGGTGATATGAGCACGGTGGTTGCGCTCGGTTGCGTGTTTGATATCAACACCGTAGGCCGAGGTGTCCTGGCTGATGACGAGAAGTTCACGCACGCCCGCCTTGACCAGATTTTCGGCCTCACGCAATACGGCATGGGCGGGGCGGCTTTGCAGGCGGCCGCGCATGTCGGGGATGATGCAGAATTTGCACTTGTGATTGCAGCCCTCGGAAATTTTCAGATAGCTGTAATGGCGAGGGGTAAGGGTGACGGCAGAGGCCGGAAGCAGGTCGATGAAGGGATCGGGTTTGGCGGGGACGGCGGTGTGAACGGCATCGAGAACTGCCTCATATTGGTGAGGGCCAGTGACGGCGAGAACGCGGGGATGCGCGCCGGTGATGTATTCGGGTTCCGCCCCAAGGCAGCCGGTGACAATGACGCGGCCGTTTTCTGCCAAAGCCTCGCCTATCGCCTCAAGGCTTTCGGCCTTGGCGGAATCGAGGAACCCGCAGGTGTTCACGATGACTGCATCCGCACCCTTGTAGTCGGGGCTGATGGCATAGCCCTCGGCGCGCAGGCGGGTGAGGATGCGTTCGCTGTCCACCAGCGCTTTGGGACAACCCAAGGAGACCATGCCAATGGTCGGCTGGCCCGGACGGGCGGGCTCGCGGAAACTGGGTTTCGGGGCGAGATCGGGGCGGAGATTTGGCGGATTTTGCGACATGGGCGCGGCTATACAGGGAAATCGGCGCGCTGGGTAGGCGCGTTGTGAGAAGGGCGCGCGTCTTTTGCATCCTCATCGTAAAAATATCCCCGCCGGCGGCATCTGGAGGTTCAACGCGCGCGAGGGATGCAGGTTGGGGAGCCTCCGGCGGGGACATTTTTACGATGAGGATGGGCGAAGTCGGCCATAATGTGCCAAGCGGGCGCGCAAACGGCGGAAATTGGCTGTTTTGTGGTAGGTTCGCGGGTTAGGCTTAACCGAGGGCAGAGGGAGTTTTCAATGCGTTGGGTGATCCGGTCGGTTTTCGCGCTGCTGTTGTTGGTTATTTTGGCGGTGGGGGCGGTGTTCCTGATTCCGGCGGAAAAGATCGCGGGGATTGCGGTTTCCAAGTTCAACTCTTTGACCGGGCGGGTTTTGACCATTGATGGCTCGGTCAAGCCGTCGTTCTGGCCGCAATTGGGGGTGACAACTGGGCCGGTGACGATTTCCAATGCCGAGTGGTCGAAGGCCGGGCCGATGGTGGAGGCCAAGGGGCTGTCGATTGCGGTGGATATGGCGGCGCTGATCGGCGGGGCAATGAAGATCACCGGGGTTGAGGCGACCTCCCCAGGGGGTTGGGTGGGGGGCAGCGCCAAGGGGCAAGAAAACTGGATTTTTGGCGGCGATGCCGGCGGCACGGTTACGGCGGCCACGCCGGGGGTGGGGGCCGGATTCACGCTGGACAAGGCGGTGATCACGGGTGGCTCATTCAGTTTTGTCGATCAGGCGGCGGGCAGCCGTTTTGGGGTTGATGATGTGAGTGGGACGGTGAAAATTCCCTCCTACACCGGGCGCGCGGATGTTGATCTGACCGGGACGGTGAAGGGGCAACCCTTTGGCGCGGTGGTGGTGATCGGAGGATTTCAGGATTTTCTTGATGGCAAGGTCGGGCCGCTGGATCTGAACCTGACGGCGGGCAAAGCGAAGGTTGATTTCAAGGGCCGCGCGGGCTGGAACCCGATGGCGGCCGAGGGCGATCTGGTGGCTGATCTGGCGGATTTGCGGGCCGTGATGGCGCTGGCGGGGCGGGCGCCCCCGGCGATGCCGCAAGGCTTGGGGGCGAAATCGGTGCTGGTGGCCGGGGCGGTGACGCTGACGCCCGAGATGAGCCTGCATCTGAGGGGCGGCAAGGTTGCGCTGGATGGCAATGATCTGGCGGTTGAGGCCGATTTTCTGACGGCAGGGGCGCGGCCTAAGCTGTCGGCCAAGGTCACGGCCGGGGCGCTTGATCTGGCGGCTTTGGCCGGGGGTGAGGGCGGTGGGAGCAGCGGTGGTGCGGCGGCTTCGGGGTGGCCCAAGGACAAGATCGACGTCTCGGCGCTGAGCGCGATGGATGCGGCGGTGGCGCTGTCGGCGCAATCGGTTGATCTGGGTTTGGTGAAGTTTGGCGTGACTCAGGCAGTGATCACCAATGAGCGGTCGCGCGCGGTGGTCGATCTGCGCAAGGTTGCGGCCTATGATGGCGTGATCTCGGGTAATTTCGTGATGAACGGGCGCGGCAGCCTGTCGGTGGGCGGCGATCTGTCGTTTGCGGGGATGAATTTGCAACCGCTGTTGCGCGATTTTGGCGGCTATGAGCGGCTCTTGGGCACCGGCGATTTGCGGGTGAAGTTTTTGGGTTCGGGCAATTCGATCAATGCGATCATGCAGGGGCTGGAAGGGTCGGGCACTTTGGCGCTGAGCAATGGCGAGATCCGGGGGCTGGATATTGCGGGGATGCTGCGCACTTTGGACACCTCTTATGTGGGCGAGGGGCAAAAGACGATCTTTGAAGCGCTGGGCGGGACATTCGTGATCAACGGCGGCGTCTTGAGCAACGAGGATCTGGTGCTGAAATCGCCCTATATCACCGCCAAGGGCGTGGGCGAGGTGGGGCTCGGGGCGCGCGATCTGAACTATCGCATCAAGGCGACAGCACTGACCGATGATCAAGGCGCGGGCGGGATCAATGTGCCCCTGGTGATTACCGGGCCTTGGGCCAAGCCGAAATATGCGCTGGATTTGCAAGCCTTGGCCGATGAGCATCTGGCCGAGGAAAAAGCCAAGTTGGAGGCGGCGGCCAAGGCAAAGGCGGCCAAGTTGGAGGCTGATGCCAAGGCCAAGCTGAAGGATCAGTTGGGAATCGTGCAGCAAGAGGGCGAATCACTGGAAGATGCGGCCAAGCGGCGAGCCCAGGAAGCGCTGGATGAGGAGGCGCGCAAGGCGTTGGAGAAGCTGTTGGGCGGCGGCAATTGAAAAGGGCGCCTCGTTGGGCGCCCTGATTTTGCCAAAGAGGATCGGTTAGCGGCGGCGGTCGCGCCGGGCGGACATCGGTTGGAAGGCGACGCTGACATGGGCCTCACAATAGGGTTTTCCGGCCACCGACGGCAGGCCGCAGAACCAGAAATCCTCAGTTGCCGGATCACCGATGGGCCATTTGCAGGTGCGCTCGGTCAATTCCATCAGGCTGATCTTTTTGGCACGTTTTTCGACTTCGCGCACCGAAGCCAAAGCCTCGGGCGAGATTTCATTGGCCGAAGGTTGTGGCGGCAGGGGTTGGCCGGCGGGAATGATCGCCTTGCGCAAGGGGATCGGCAAGATGTTGGTTGCGGCCACGGCAGGGGCCGCTTGGGGGCGCTCGGCCGGGCGGGGAGGCGTTTCCTCGCGGACGGGTTCGGCGCGCGCGGCCTCGACCTTAGGCTCGAGGCGGGCGGGCGGCGGCGAGGCGACGGCCTCGGGCTCTTCGGTGGCACCGACCCGGTTCGAAAGGCCAAGGCGATGCACCTTGCCGATGACGGCATTGCGGGTGACACCACCCAATTCCTTGGCGATCTGGCTGGCCGACTGGCCCTCGCCCCACATTTTCTTGAGCGTCTCGACGCGCTCGTCGGTCCAGGACATAGGTAACTCCGGTTCAGGGACGAAGAGGGGCTGGCCCCGCATCCATTCGGCCCCTATTCTAAGGGGGATGGTCAGAGATACAAGGCGAGCGCGGCAAGATCAAGCCTGCGTGATTCGCGGCTGAGGCAAGGGGACAGGAAGATGCATGATTTTCGGGAACAACGGCTGGATACGTTTGAAACCTTTGCCAAGGTCGGCAGCGGAGTGAAAGTGCCCAAGGTCTCGGTGGTGGTCTATGAGTTCGTTGCCGAAGAAGTGGACACCAAATGGACCGAGGTGCAAAGCGCCTTGCAGGCCAAGGGCTTCAAGACCCAGCACAAGGGCGATATTTTGCAAGCGCGGATCGGGCCGATTTCCATCGACGCCGAAACCATCTGGAAATGGGAAGAGATCGCAACACGGGTGGTGCTGCCGTTCGAGTTCTATCCTGATGGTTGGGAATTGGATGACTGAGCCAAAGCCGCAAGCTCTCCAAGCAGGATGGGTTTGATCGGGCTGCCGACGCGGGCGGGCTGGTGGATGACGCCGCATTCGGCAAGGATGCCGCGTGGAGAGGCTTCGCACACGCGGCCCTGACAGGGGCCATTCCGGCGCGGGTGGCGGTTTTGCCTTGACGCGGGCCGTTGGTGCCTTTGGTCAGGGATTGGCGGATCTGGTCGGCGGTGATTTCCGCGCAGCGGCTGACGATGGTCTTGCCTTGGGGCGCCAGAAACTCCGGCGCGGGCGCATAGGCGCGATCCAGAGAGGGGCGGATGGCGCGGGTCCGCGCGGCGTGATCGGGTGCGGCGCGTTGGCTGCGGGCGTCTTCGCCGAGTTTTCCGCACAGGTGCAAGATATCGAGGGCAGCCAACCGCCCGGATGCTTGTGCGGCCCCATGGGTTCGACTGTGGCTGCATGGCCTGTTGCGCATGGTTCCAGTGCTGGGAAATCCCGGCCGCACGGCTTATATGGGTGGCGGGGATAACGCCTTGATGGGTCAGCAGGAGCGGGGTTTCAAGCTGATGCGAGCGGCCCTTGGCTGTGAAGGAAAATTGGATGGTGCCGGTATCGCTCTGGGCCGTCTGGAACTGGTGGGCTGCGGTGTGGCGAGGCACTCCTGCTGCGCGGTTCTTGCGCAAGAGGCCAAGGCCCGTGAGCAGCATCGGCGCCGACAGCAGGGCGCGCGGAAGGTGGGGCAGGGCGTAAAGCTGTATGACCGGGGTTTGCGTTTCTACCAAGGCAAGCGGTGCCGCGCCTGCGTCGATCATTTGCGCGGCCAGCAGATAGAGCAGCGGGCCCGAGCCAGCCAGAACCGCAGCGCGCCGCAGCAAGCCTGCGGTTTTCGTCAGGATTTGTGCCGCCCCGGCGGGCATTACGCCGGGCAGGGTCCAACCGGGAACGGCCATCGGACGCTCTTGTGCGCCGGTGGCCAGCAACAGATGCGGCGCGGTGCTGATCTGGCTGATGCCGTTTTGCGACCACAAGACGCCCGCCCAGCAACCAGACCAGCCCGAAATTGCCTTGCGATGCCCGAAAATCGGTATCTGCACCGTCCAGCACAGTCACCCGATCACCCGCCCGCAACAGGCCAAGCGCAACGCAAAGCCCCCCCCAACGCCGCCGCCGATGATTGTGATCTCTGACGGCGCCATATTTGCCCCCTTGCCAGGAAAATTGCCCAAGGACGCTTAGAGCCAGATGCTAAAACGCTGCCTTGGTCAGCGGGTCGGCCTTCCTGCGATATAGGTGGCGCGGATGGCGCGATCGTCGCCCATCATGATCGTGGGGAAAACGGCCGTCCATATGTCACTGGCGCGGCGGGTTGCCTGCTCGATGGCAGGGGTCGAGGCAAGGTCGATGATGGCAAGATCGGCCTCCAAGCCTATGGCAAGATTGCCGATCTGGTGATCGGCGTGCAGCGCCTGGGCCGAGCCTGCGGTGGCGAGCCACCAAAGCTCTGCCGGATGCAGGGCGCGGCCGCGCAGTTGTGCCACCTCATAGGCCGAAGCCATGGTGCGCAGCATCGAAAAGGACGAGCCGCCGCCGGTATCGGTGGCAAGGCCGATCCGGTGGCCTGCGGATTTGAGGCCGTCCATGTCAAACAGGCCCGAGCCGATGAAGGTGTTTGAGGTGGGGCAGTGGATCAGGCTGGCGTCATGTTCGCGCAGTTGTGATTTCTCGCGGTCGGTCAGCCAGATGGAGTGGCCATAAAGGCCGCCTGTGCCCAGAAGCCCGTGAGATTCGTAGGTATCTAGGTAGTCGCGGGCGTCTGGGAACAGGGATTTTGCCCAAGCAATCTCGTCGGTTTGCTCCGACAGATGTGTTTGCATCAGGCAATCGCGGTGTTCGGCCCAAAGCGCTCCCATCGCGGCCAGCTGATCGGGGGTGGAAGTGGGCGAAAAGCGCGGGGTGATGGCGTAGGAGAGGCGGTCGACGCCATGCCATTTCTGCAAAAGCGCGCGGCTGTCGTCATAGCCGGTGATGGCGGTGTCGCGCAGGGCCTCGGGGGCGTTGCGGTCCATGCAGGTTTTGCCGGCCCAGACGCGGGCGCCGCGCTTTTGCGCCTCGGTGAAAAAGGCATCCACCGAGGCGGGGTGGATGGTGCAGAAACTGGCGATGGAGGTGGTGCCAGCGGCCTGGGTCAGATCGAAATAGCGCGCGGCCACATCGGCGGCGTAGGCAGGATCGGCAAAGCGGATTTCCTCGGGGAAGGTGTAGGTGTTCAGCCAATCAATCAGCCGTTTGCCCCAGGAGGCGATCATCGCAGTTTGCGGGTAATGGGCGTGGGAATCGACAAAGCCCGCTGAAATCAGGGCTTTGCCGTAATCTGTCACCTTTGCCTGCGGATGGGCCGCGCGCAGGGCATCGGCGGTGCCAAGGGCTGCGATCTTGCCGTTTTCGATCAAAACAGCGCCGTGGGTCTCGTGGCGCGCGGCCTCGATGCCGTGATGAAAGGGGTCACCCGCAAAAGACAAAGTTTGGCCCAGAAGTAATTCCATGTCTTATATTTCCTTTTGCCTATCGCCTCAGCCTATATTGTTTTGCCCTTTCGGTAAATTTCCCATAGCCCCTGTTTGAATGAAAGACCTTTCGTTAGGATCGGGGCAATCACAAGGGAAGATCCGATGACTGAAACCCAGATCGAGGCCGAAGACGGGTTGGACAGCCGCCGCGTTAGCGCGATTGTCGAGGCAATCGAGGCCGAAGATGTGGGCAAGTTGCGCCTGTTGTTCGAGCCCCTGCATGCCGCAGATATCGCCGACGTGCTGGAGCAGATCGGCTCGCATGACCGGCGCGCTCTGCTGGGCCTGTGGTCTGAGGGCATCGACGGCGAAGTGCTGTCGGAGATTGACGACTCCATCCGCGAAGAAGTGATCGAGGCGCTGCCGCATGCGGTGGTGGCCGAGGCCATGCGCGAGCTGGACTCGGACGATGTGGTTGATATTCTTGAAGATCTGGACGCGCCGCAACAGGATATGATCCTGGGGGCGCTGGAAGATGTTGACCGGGTGGCGGTGCAACAGGCGCTGTCCTATCCCGAATATTCCGCCGGGCGATTGATGCAGCGCGAGGTGGTGGCCGCACCCGAGCATTGGTCTGTTGGCGATGCGATTGACTATCTGCGCAAGGCCGAATGGCTGCCCGAGCAGTTTTATCACATGATTCTGACCGATCCGGGGATGAAGCCGGTGGGCTATGTCACCTTGGGCCGGATGTTGTCGGCGCGGCGCGATACCAAGTTGAAAGCGATCGTGGAGGACAGTTTCCGAGTGATCGACGCCACCGATCCCGAGGCCGACGTGGCCTATCTGTTCAACCAGTATCACCTGATTTCCTGCCCGGTGGTGGATGAAAACGGGCGTCTTGTCGGCACGATCACCATTGATGACGCGATGAACGTGCTGGACGAAGAGCATGAGGAAGACATGCTGCTGCTGGCTGGTGTGGGCGAGGACAGCTCGATTTCCGACCGGGTGCTGGAGACGCTGCGGCTGCGGATGCCTTGGCTGTTTGTGAACATGTGGACGGCGCTGTTGTCGGCGGTGGTGATCTCGCAGTTCGAGGGCACTATCTCGAATCTGGTCGCATTGGCGGTGCTGATGCCGATTGTGGCCTCGATGGGTGGCAATGCTGGCACTCAGGGGTTGACGGTGGCTGTGCGCGCTCTTGCCACGCGCGATTTGACTCAGTCCAACGTCTGGCGGGTGATCCAGCGCGAGGCAGCAGTGGGGCTGCTGAACGGGTCGGTCTTTGCTGTGGTGATGGGCGGGATTGCTTGGCTGTGGTTTCAAAACGGGCTGCTGGGAGCCGTGATTGCTGTGGCGATGATCGTCAATCTGCTGGTGGCGGGGTTGGCCGGGATTGTGGTGCCGGTGACACTCGAACGCTGGGGGTTTGACCCGGCGCTGGCCTCTGGCACCTTTGTGACCACGTTGACCGATGTGACAGGGTTTTCAGTATTTTTGGGATTGGCGACATGGGTATTGATGTGAAGGCCGAGGCGCGCAAACTGGCCTTTGCGGCGAGGAAGGCGGCCTTTGCGGCAGGGCAGGGGCAGGCGGCGGAGTTGCTGGCTGATGTGTTGTCCGAACATCGCGGCAAGGTGCTGGGCGGCTATATGGCGATGCGCACCGAGATCGACCCGACCATCGCGATGGCGGCGCATCAGGGTGTGGTGGGGGTGCCGGTGATCATCGGGCCGGGCCAAGCGCTGCGGTTTCGCGAATGGTCACCGGGATGTGCGATGGTGGCGGGGGAATTTGGCGCGTTGATCCCGGCCGAAGGGGCCTGGGTGGAGCCCGAGGTGCTGATCGTGCCCTTGGTGGGCTTTGATGCGCGGGGGTATCGTTTGGGCTATGGCGGCGGGTTTTATGACCGCACGCTGGCAGGGCTGCGGGCCAAGCATCAGGTTGTGGCGATTGGCTTTGCCTTTGCGGCGCAGGAGTTGGCGCAGGTGCCGATTGATGAATATGACGCGCGGATGGATCTCATGGTGACGGAACTGGGCGTTCGGCGGTTTGAATAGGGGGCAATTTGCCCCCCGGTATCACCGCGCGATTTCCTCGTCGCGCACGAACATGTTGCCCCATGCCCGGTCGATCAGCTCGGGCGTCATCTGATAGGGCAGGTTCTCGAATTCACAGATCGCGATCATCTGATCAATCAGGAAATTCGGCTGATAATTGGCGTAGTTGTTGGCGATGGCGGGGTATTTCTCGCGCAGCATGTAGATGATGGTTTTCTCGTCCAGCGGCATCTTTTTCTTGCGCGCGACCATGGCAAAGATTTTCAGGAAGTTTTCCTGATTCGGGCCGTCAATCTTGATCTTGAAGAAGATACGCCGCAGGGCCGCGCCGTCGAAGATCGCGTTGGGGTGGAAGTTGGTGGAAAAGATCACCAGCGTATCAAATGGCACGGTGAATTTCTCGCCCGATTGCAGCGCAAGGATGTCGCGCGATTCCTCCAGCGGCACGATCCAGCGGTTGACCAGCGCCTGTGGTGGTTCCGATTGGCGGCCAAGGTCGTCGACGATGAAGATGCCGCCCGAGGATTTAAGCTGAAGCGGTGCCTGATAGGTGCGCGCGACGGCGTTGTATTTCAGATCGAGCATATCAAGCGTCAATTCACCGCCGGTGATCACCGAGGGGCGCTCGCAATAGACATAGCGGTTGTCGAACCGGTTGGCACTGCGGCGGATCGCGTTGGGATCATCGAGCGATTCCGTGGCCTTGGAATGTACGATCGGGTCATAGACGGTGATCACCTGACCCGAATATTCGATGGCGCGGGGGACATAGATCTTGTCGCCAAGGGCTGCGCGGATGCCGTTGGAAATACTCGATTTTCCATTGCCGGGCGGACCATACATCAAGATTGAGCGGCCCGAGGTGACAGCGGGGCCAAGGTTCTCGATCAGATCCTCGGGCAGGATCAGATGCCCCATGCCGGAAAGGAGTTCGGGGCGGGTCAGGCGGATGTTGCGCACGGATTGGCGTTTCATCTGTTCGGAATAGGCCGCCAGCGGTACCGGCAGCGCGCCGTAATATTCCGATTGCGACAGGGCATCGAGGGCGCGGGATTTCCCGGCATCGGTCAGCTGGTAGCCCATCTCATTGCCGGATGTGGCGTGCATGGTGCCCGTCGCCTCAAGCAGGCGTTGAGTGCGGGCAAGGTCAACCAGTTCTTGCGTCGCCGGCACCGGCAGGCAGATCACGCGCGAGAGGGCGGAGACCTGATCAATGTTCATGCGGAACATGGTTTTCAGCAAGATGTCGCGCATCATCACCATGGAGATGCCGGTATCGGCTAAGGTCCGTGGCATGGGCGGCGGTTGCACGCCAGTAAGCACTGGATTTGTCTGCACGTTCATCAAAGCCACCCCAGTCTGTCATGGGGCCAATCACGGCCCCAAAGGTTTACTGTTGCAGCTTTGCCTTAGAATAATGGCCGCAGTTGGGCCAGAAGGTAGAAAATTAGTGTTCCTGACAGCGCAAGGCCCATCGGAAACTTGATGTGGTTCCAACTGATCCAGTCGGGCGTGGCGCGGCGGATGGCGGGAATATTGCGCGCAATGCGGTGCGCGACAAAGGCGGCCAGCAGGCAGGCGGCGAACAGCGCCAGGATGATGCGGATATCGCCGGTGACGAAAAACGGCGCCATAGCCGCGCCGAATTTGGCATCGCCGCCGCCCATTGTTCCCAAGGCATTCAGCACAAAACCGATCACCAGCACGATGGCTCCGATGGCCAGACCCCAGCCAAAGGTTTTCAAGGGCAGCACGATCAAGCCGACAACGACATAAGAGGCCAGCAGCGCCAAGACGGCGGTGTTGGGAATCTTCATGTATTTCAGATCGCTATAGGCGACATAGAGGCCGATCACGGTGACGAAGGGCAGGAAGGCAAGCACTTGGGTTGTTGTGAGCATATCAGGCGTCCAAAGCTGCAAGACTGCGCACGGCGGCCTCGAAATAGGTGGGGCTGGTGTCGATGGCGTTTTGCAACAGGCCTTTGCCGACGGTGACATCGTTTTGCTTGATCGCCGTCAGCGCCAGCGTGTAAAGCAGTTGCGCGCGCTCGTTCTGGGTCATTTCGACCACCGGCAGATCGTATTTGCGCTGCGCGCCCCGGGCAAGGATCAGGTTGTTCTTGGCGGTGAACATGGTGGGCTCATAGGTCAGCGCCTCGGTAAACAGCTTTTCGGCACCGGCGTAATCGGTGCGGGTCAGTTTTGAGAAACCCCAGTTGTTCAGCACGCCCGAGGGTTTGGTCGTCAACCCGGCGGCGATTTCATAGAAACTGTCGGCCTTTTTCCAGTCTTTCTTGCTGTCGGCCACCATCGCCTCAAGCCGATAACGCTCATAGGTTTCAACGGTGGGCGGGATCTTGTTCAGCTCGGCCTCGGCGCGCTTCCAGTCATTGGTGCGGATCAGGCTGTCGGCAAGGCCGACGCGGTCATCACTGGTGCCCTCGGGCGAATTTGCCACCTGGGTCCAGACGGCAACGGCTTCGGTCGGATGATTGGCGCGGATCAGGGATTTTGCCAAAGAGCGTTTGAGTTCAATGCGCTCGGGGTTGGCGGCGGCGGTGTTTTTGAAATAGGTGACCGCCTCTTCGGGATCGCCGACGGTGAGCATGATGTCATTGAGATTGGATTCGTCGATGACATTGACGTCTTTTATAGCGCGTTTGACTTGCGCATCGGATTGGCCATGCTGACAGGCCGACAGAACAACCGCGCCGCACAGGCACAGGGTCAGAAAGACGGGGTGGCGCATTTTGCGTCCTTTTTACTGCTCGGTTCGCCTTGGTCCGCCCGCCGCCCTAGAGTTGCGACAACAGCACATATTCGCCATTGCCACGCCGCACCAAGGCGAAAGCCGGTTTGTTCGGTTCCGGATCATCGTAATCGGTTTTTTCGGTTTTCGCGATAGCCAGTTGCAGATTTTCACGGATCGAGTCCGATTGGCCACTGTCCAGCGCGAAGGCCTGTTGAAACACCACCCGCGCCTCGCCCAGTTTGCCCTCTTCCATCAGCACACAGCCAAGGTTGTTGAGGGCGGGGACAAAGCTGGGATCCTCTTTGACGGCGCGGCGCAGCAATTGTTCAGCCTGCCCAAGCCGCCCCAATTTCAGGTTGACCGAGCCAAGCGCCGACAGCACATCAACATTGATGCCCTGCTCGCCTGCCGCGCGCAGATAGGCCTTGAGCGCCAGATCATATTCGCCCGCCTCCATCAGCCGATGCCCGACCAAGAGGCCGTCGACCCCGTTCTTGCTGCTGTCGGCACCCGGCGCGATGTTGTTGGCACGGTCTTCCTTTATGGTGCCAAGGCCGCCCGAAGAACAGGCGGCCAAAGCGGCACAGATCAAAACGGCAAACGCAGAAAGTCGTCTCAAAGTTCCGGCCTTTACTGACCCATCGACAGGGTTGCGGCAATGCCATGCACCGAAGGCCCGATCAGGATGATCAGCAACGGCGGCAATGTGAACAACATTGTGCCAAGGGTCAGCTTGGTCGGCAAGGTGTTTGCCTTCTCTTCGGCCCGAAGGATGCGTTTATCGCGCATTTCGGCAGAATAGACGCGCAAGGAGTCCGACATCGAGGTGCCGAAAGTGGCCGATTGCACCAATGTGGTGACGAAGGAAGACACATCGGGGATGCCCACGCGTTCGGACATGTCTTTGAGAACCATCACCCGTTCCTTACCGGCCTTGACCTCTTGGGCGACCATCTCGAATTCGTCGGCAAGGGCGGGGTAGCCGGCGCGGCTTTCCTTGGCGACGCGGTTGATGGATTGGTCAAGCGATTGTCCGGCCTCGACACAGACGAGCATGAGATCGAGCGCGTCAGGAAAGCCCGAGATGATTTCATCGCGGCGCTTTTGCACGCGGCTGCCAACCCAGTAGATCGGCAGATAATAACCCGCGGCTCCCGGCCCCAAAGTGGAGATCAGCATGAATTGGGTCGACACTTCGCCCTTGGCTGAACTGATCATGGCATAAATCACCCCAATGACCAGAAAACCCAGGCCAAAGGCCATTTGCGCAAAGTGGAACATGCGCACGGCATTTTGCGCCCGATAGCCTGCCTGCAGCATTTTCAGCCGCGAAGCCGTCATGGTTTCGGCATCTTGCGGTTCCAGGAACCCGGCGAATTTCTCAAGTTTGTCGGCCTTTTCCGAGCGGCGCAATTCTGTGCCCGGCTTGAGGTTGGCATTGCTGGCGTTCAGGCGCTGCACCTTGAGCTTTGCAAATTGATCGGGCTTTTTCTGCATCATCAGAGGCAAGGCGACGATTACCAGCATCAAACCCAGACCTCCCAACAACAGCACCGGGCCCATTGGCCCAAGCCGGTCAGTGATCATCTGCAGGAGTGTGTTCAGCGATTGCATGACAGATCAAACCTTGATGTTGACCATGATCTTCATGAAGATCACGTTGATGACGAGGAACGCAGCGACAATCAGGCAGGCGGGGATGAAAGAGGGGGTGTCTTTCACCGCATCAAAATAGTCGGGCTTCACGACATTGATCATGACCAACGCGCCAATCGGGAAGGCCGACAGGAACATGCCCGACCATTTCGCCTCGGCCGTGATCGCCTTGACGCGGCGGAAAAGTTTGAAACGGGCGCGGATCACCTTTGCCAGGCCTTCGAGGATCTCGGCCAGGTTGCCGCCCGAGGTTTGCTGAATGGTGACGGCGACGGCCAAAAAGCGCAAATCCTGGCTGTCCATGCGTTCGGCAAAGGCCTTGAGGCTTTCGGCGACATCGCGACCATAGGCCGCCTCATCCGCAATCAGACCAAATTCGGTGCCCAAGGGATCGGGAACTTCTTTGGACACAATTCCGATGGCTGACGAAAACGGATGACCAACGCGCAGGCTTCGCACCATCAGCTCCACGGCATCGGGAAGCTGTTCCTCCAACAACGCCATGCGCTTTTTGGCCTTGCCATTGACCCAGACATAGACCCCCCCCACGCCCATGCCGATGGCAATGACGATCCGAATGGCGGCGGCGGCCTGAGTGGCGATGGTCAGCGCAAGGTAAGAAAAGACCGCCAATCCAGCCATGATCCCGATAAGCTGCATGGGGCTGAAGGCGATATTGGCCTTTTGCGCCTTGGTGGCTAGGATCGAATAAAGCGGGATCCCACGCGAATTGATGTGCTGCGACATCTCTTTGCGCAGCTGTTCCAGCACTTCTTCGCGGTTGTGGTTCTTTTCCAGCAACGCCAGACGGCGGCTCATGCGGGAATTGAGGCTGATGGATTTGCCAAAAACCGTCAGATACAGGCCCTCGACCAACATGACCACAGCCACGAAGATCAAGATATAGATGAGGGGGGCGGCGCTGATCGTCATGATATGGCCTTAGATGATGGGTTCATAGATGGAGGCGGGCAGATCGTAGCCCCATTGGCGGAAGCGGTCAGAGTAATGCGAGCGCACGCCGGTGGCGTTGAAGCGGCCGATGATCTTGCCGTTGGGCTCAACCCCCAGACGCTCGTAGCGAAAGATTTCCTGCATCGAGATCACTTCGCCTTCCATGCCGGTGATTTCGGTCACCGAGACCATGCGGCGAGAGCCGTCTTGTAGGCGGCTGGCCTGCACGATCAGGTTTACAGCCGATGCGATCTGCGAGCGGACGGCCTTGAGCGGCATCTCGATACCGGCCATGGCGACCATGTTTTCCAGACGCGAAATGCCGTCACGGGCCGAGTTGGCGTGGATTGTGGTCATCGAGCCATCGTGGCCGGTGTTCATCGCCTGCAACATGTCGATCACCTCTTCGCCGCGGGTCTCACCCACGATGATCCGGTCAGGACGCATCCGCAGGGCGTTGCGCAGACAGTCGCGCTGGGTCACAGCGCCCTTGCCCTCGACGTTGGCGGGGCGGCTTTCCATCCGGCCGACGTGAACCTGCTGCAATTGAAGTTCGGCGGTGTCTTCGATGGTCAGCACGCGCTCGGTGTTGTCGATGAAGGACGACAACGCGTTCAGTGTGGTGGTTTTGCCTGAACCGGTTCCGCCCGACACGATGATGTTCAGGCGGCAAGACACGGCCGCTTGCAGATAGGCCGCGATTTCATCGGTGAAGGCCCCGAATTTCACCAGATCCGGGATGCCCAGTTTTTCCTTTTTGAATTTCCGAATGGAAACCAGCGAGCCATCCACGGCCACTGGCGGCACCATGCAGTTGAAGCGCGACCCATCAGCAAGGCGGGCGTCGCAATAGGGGTTGCTTTCGTCAACCCGGCGACCCACGGCGGAAACGATCTTGTCGATGATGCGCAACAGGTGGCGTTCGTCCTTGAAGGTGATGTCGGTCAATTCCAGCTTGCCGCCGCGTTCGACAAAGATGCGGCGGGGGCCGTTGACCAGAATATCGTTGATGGTTTCATCCTTGAGCAGCGGCTCCAGCGGGCCCAGGCCCATCACTTCGTCATAAAGTTCCTGATTGAGCGCGGCGCGGTCAGCCCCGTTCAGCGAGATCGACATCTCTTCCAGCGCCTCGATCACGATGGCCGAAATTTCGGATTTCAGATTGGCCTCGGAGGCATGTTCAAGGGCGGCGAGGTTGAGATTTTCAAGCAGGCGCTTGTGCATCTCGACCTTCAACTCGGCCAGACGCTCTTTGCGCTTTTTCTCTTTGTCGGCTGCCACGATTTCTGCGGGCGCGCGCGGTGCCGGGGCAACCTGCATCGGGCGAGACCCGGCGGTGGCTTTGGCGGCAGCCGAAGACGATGCCGCAGCGGTTGACAGAACGGCGCCTTTTGGCGCACCAGCCTCGGGTTTCTTGAAACGGGAAAACATTGAAATAACCCCCAACTGCGCCTTAGCGCTTGCCCGCCTCGGCGGCTTTGTTCAGATCAAACAGTGACTTGGCCAGCTTTTGAATCTCACGCCGCAACGGGTTCTTTGTGGCGTTTTCAGATAGGGGCAGGCCATGATCATTGGCTTGCGTGACCTGAGCGCCACCATCCGGCAGTTGCACTTCGATAGAGATATCAAGGCTTTCTGCCATCCGCTTGACCCGGCTTTTCGCGCCAAGATCGGTAAATTTGGGCGCACGGTTCAACACATAGCGCAGCTTCTCATGTGGCAGGCCCTCGGCCTTGAGGGCGCGCACCAGCCGCAGCACGTTTTGGGCCGAGCGCAGATCCAACTCCATCAGGGCAAAGTAAACATGGGCGCGGGCCAGAACAGACTCGGTCCAAGCGACGATGGTTTTGGGCATATCGACGATCACGAAATCGAAATTCGCCTGCGCCATATCGAGAATACGGCCGATCTCTTCGGGGCCAACGATATCGAGTGGCAGCATATCCGCCGGGGCTGTCAGCACATGCAGCCTGTCGTTGAAAGTCAGCATGGCCTGAAGAAGGGTGTCGCTGTCGGCATTGGCGGTGTCAGACAGCAAATCAAACACCGCTTCCTTGCGGGGAAGATCAAGATAGGTGGCACAAGAGCCATATTGGAAATCAAAGTCGATCAGGCAGACACGTGGCCCATCGGTTTTTGTGCTGGTCGCCAGTTCCCAGGCCAGATTTGCAGCGAAGGTTGAGGCGCCACAGCCACCGGCAAGGCCGTGGATCGGCAAGATCACACCGTTGCGGTCGCCCTTGGCCTTGAAAGCGGGAGCAGCCTCGGCATGTGGTTCGCGAATGGGTTCCGCAATGGCCTTGGCGGGCGCAACTGGATCGGCAACGGGCTCGACCTGAGGGGCTGCGACCAGGGCAGCGGCGACACTGGCCTCGGTTGCCGGCGGCGCGGCCGGCGGAATGCGCAATCGCTCAACCGCGTCATGCAACGCGCCTTCGGGCAGTGGGTAGGGCACGAAATCTTCGGCCCCCAAGCGCAAAAGCTGGTGCAGAGCCATTGGGCCAATCTGGTCAGCGATCAAGATCACCTTGATTCCACGCCCCTTGGCCTGTTTGATGATCGCGGTGATGCGACCCAGATCGCCCTCATCCTCGGCATTGACGGCGATGGCCACAAACTCCAGCGTGGCGGCGTCGGGCTGATCGAGAAAGATCGCCGCGTCGTCGAAATTGAGATCGCCCCAATTCTCGCCGAATTCCATTTCCATCTCGTCGATAAGAAGGTCGAAATTCTCCACATTGCGGGAGATGGTGCAGGCCAGCACGGGTGCCGGTTCTGGTTGCAAGGTTGCCACGCTCGTCATCGCCTTTGTCCTTCCCAAGACGGACCTTGGGGGGTGGATCGCCCCGAAGGAGCGAATCACACCAATGCCCAAGAACCGCGCCCCCCCATTTTAGCGGGGCAGATGTTCCCATTGCGGGTAAGGGGCAGGGAGATGGTGGCGATATTGGGGCTAAAAAATCGTCAATCTTTGATTTTTAATGATTCTGATGCCCATTCAGGAAAC